>SLFV01000221.1 GCA_007124075.1 Roseimaritima sp. | reverse complement strand
GATAAAGAGTCGTTGCTGCCTGCCGTGCAAGCCGCCTTGGGGCGTTCCGGTACATCGGGGCGTTTGGCATGGACCGTCAGCCTGCCCGAACCCTCGTTATACTGCTCCAAAGCGGGGTTAGCCGCAATGCTGCCGGAATGGGATGTGCGCCGCGGGCGCGTCCACGTGTGGTATCAGGACGACCAATTTCAACTTCAGTTGTATTCCGGTCGCGGGCAACTACTCGCGGGAGCGTGGGAGGTAGAATTGCACTGCGATGCACAGCGGTTGCGCCCGATAGGCCCTTGGGAGGAGGTGTGTTATCACACCGACGACGACGTTCACTATTTGGAATTAGAACAGGCTTGGACCGGCGACCTGGTTTTGCAACGACAGGTGATGGTGATCCGCGATGATCGTTGTGTTTTCTTAGCTGACGCGGTCATCGACCGCAGTCCGGAATCGAAAACAACCGGCCTATTGCGTTACCAGGCTCGCTGGCAGATGGGGGAAAAAACCCGAGCGACTGCCGAGCCGGAGACGTGGGAAATCACTCTACAGGATAAACGAATTCGTGGAATCGTTTATCCCTTGTCGTTGCCAGAATGGAGGGTTGGGCCGCAGTCGGGGACCTTCGCCGTCGACGACACGGGGGGGCTGACGCTGACGGTTGCGGGACAAGGCGCCGTTTACGCTCCGTTGTGGTTTGATTTAGAACGTCAACGTCTGAACGAACCGAGAACGTGGCGGCAATTAACGGTGGCGGAATCGCTGCGGATCGTTCGGTCGTCTGAGGCGGTGGCGTATCGGATTGAAGCGGGCAGCGAGAATCAATGGTTTGTCTATCGCAGTTTCCGTGATCGTGTCAGCCGTACCGCTTTGGGCAAGAACCTGGTCGCCGACTTTTATTGTGGTCGTTTTCTTCCCGAAAGTGGCGAGATGGACGAATTGATTGCCGTTGATGACCCGCCCGAAGATTGAATTGAACAGCAGCAGCCCCGCGCGAGTCTTGGCGATGAGCAATTTAGAACGGACTAGTTTGCTTTCCCACTCTCCCGATCGTCCGGGGTGCAGCAGCGCATGGCCTGGGGGGGCGAAATCAAAAAGCCGATGTATTGATTCAGCGCCGCTTTACCCGAACATTGTTTCTAAGTTGCGGATGTATTCCAACGCTTCGTTGACCTCCGGCACCGGCACCCCGCAGCAGCGGCCCGCTCGGTCACAGCGTGAAAGGTCGGTGAGGTCCTGGAACCATGGATGCTCCGCCAAACGACGCTTGGCCCGCATCCCCAAGCTTCCCGCATGCAGTTGGTGCCCCAGCATGTGATTTTTGATCAACCAAGCGGTTCGCTCCGAAATGAAACCGGTTAGCGCCTCCAAGCCAGCGGCAACATGGTCTTGCCGATCAATCGCTTTGCCGACATCGTGCAGCAACGCGGCCAGCAGAAAGTCTTCGTCGTACGCATGGAACAGTCGAGCCTGTTGGAAGACCTGCAGGCTGTGGTACAAAGCATCGCCCTCGGGGTGATATTCCGGGTTCTGTTTAACGTGTTCCAGTGGCACAAGCAGCGCTTCGAAAATTCGCCACCGATCCGCCGCCGTTTCCACCTCGGCAAGTTGCTGCGACAGTTGCTGCTGGTCCCAGCCGGTCTCCATTGCAACCAGTCGCTTCAATTCAGACAGATTGGCGGTTGGGATCGGACGCCCGTCGATTGAACTGCGGAAACGATGCCCCAGATAAACCGGTTCGTAGATCGTCAATTCCACCGGGAACTGATCCGTAATATGCAGGTGAGTGAAGACTCGCACCTTTTCTTCCTTCATCAGGCGTTTCCGCTCCAGCCTGGACTCCAGTCCCAAGTCTTCGACCTTTTGCGCTATCGCGCTGGGGTTGCCGGTAAACAAATGCAGGTCGATATCGGACCCCTCACGAATGTGACCGGTCAAGACACTACCCAGCAGGCGCGGATGAAACATCTGGAATTGTTCCATCCACCAAATCGCCCTCAACCGCATTTGCAGCAAACGCTCATCGTGTGCCGTAGGGCTTTCCAAGACGCGAGCCAGTAAACGGACTTCCTCGCGGATTTCTGAATTGCTGGGCAGGTCCGAGGGCCGAACCCAGCCACCCCCGACGGTTCTCGCGGCTTTCCGCTTGGCCTGGAAATACTCGGACTCCTCTCGCGAGTAGAGCAATCTGGCCGCTACCCACGCGATCTTTTGACGCAATTTGGACGAGTTCATTTGATCGCGGTCAGTCTACCGCGAGCTGGAGAATTCCCAAAACCACAGTAATTTGTCGTTTGCCGGGTGTTGCTTCCGCCTCCCTGCCGGTTGACATTTATGACGTTGCATCCACGGTTTGTCCAGTCCGAAAACGGAACGTTGGCAAGATTGACGCCGATCCGTTGGCAGTTGACAATACGAGACCAGAATAATGCTTTGAAATGAAGCGGGGGCTAGTGTCGGGAGGCAGCCTGCCCCGGTAAGGCGGTTTTAACGGCCCCATGGTCTGACAACTTGCTCATTCACCGTACGTTTTTTATCCACCGAACGAAGGTCACGCTCCATGAATGTTTTGCAATCCCAGGACCCACAGGTTTGGCGGGCTATCCATGCCGAAGCTCTGCGACAGCAGCATGGCCTCGAAATGATTGCCAGTGAAAACTATACCAGCCCGGCAGTTATGGAGGCGGTTGGCAGCGTTTTGACCAATAAATACGCCGAAGGCTACCCGGGACGGCGTTATTACGGCGGTTGCGAGCACGTTGATGTGGTGGAGAATCTGGCGATCGATCGTGCGAAGGCCCTGTTCGGTTGCGAACACGCCAACGTTCAGCCGCATTCAGGTTCCCAGGCCAACATGGCGGTTTATATGTCTGCGTTGGAGGTGGGGGATACGGTCTTGGGTTTGGACCTTGCCCAAGGTGGGCATCTGACACATGGGATGAAGCTGAATATCAGTGGCCGGTTGTATCGCTTTATCAGTTACGGCGTCGATCGACAGCACCAGCGACTGGATTTTGATCAGATTGCTAAGTTAGCGAAGGAACATCGTCCCAAACTGATCGTTGCTGGGGCGAGTGCTTACCCGCGGGAGATTCCGCACGAGCGATTTGCGGAAATTGCCGCCGACTGTGGGGCACTGTTGATGGTGGACATGGCGCATTACGCGGGGTTGGTAGCCGCCGGTGTGCACAACAGTCCCGTTCCCGTGGCGGATTATGTCACCACAACGACACACAAAACCCTTCGTGGTCCACGCAGTGGGTTAATTTTGTGTCGTTCGCAACATGCCAAGTTGGTCAATCGGAATGTTTTCCCAGGAACTCAAGGCGGCCCTTTGATGCACGTGATCGCGGGCAAAGCGGTCTGTTTTGCCGAGGCGAGCAGCGATGCGTTTCGCCAATACGGTTTGGCCGTGGTTGAGAACGCCAAGACGTTGGCTGACGCTTTGATGCAATCAGGCATGCACTTGGTTTCTGGCGGGACCGATAATCATTTGTTGTTGTTAGATGTAACAACGTTGGGAATGGGGGGGAAACTGGCGGAGGCTACCTTGGATCGCTGTGGGATCACAGTCAACATGAATATGATTCCGTTCGATAATCGCAAGCCGATGGACCCTTCGGGGATTAGGATTGGTACGCCCGCGTTGACGACCCGCGGTATGGGGGCGGAGGAAATGCGTCGGATCGCGGGCTGGATCATTCAGGCTTTGCGTCACGCCGATGATGGAAACATTTTGGAGTCGATCAAGCGGGAGATTCAGATGATGTGCGAAGCGTTTCCGGTTCCTGCCGCTGCTTGTGCAGATTATGCGGCTTCGGTTTGAAATTTCCTCGCGACGCCACATTGCAGGACGAGCCAGAATTGAAAACGATTGTCGAAGCCAATCGTTCCGGTGAGCCGAGATGACTTTTTACCAACGGAGTTTCCCATGCCCACACGACACAAGATCTTGATCGCTGATGATAATTTGGCGAATCGTGAATTGCTGGAAGCCTACCTAGCGGGGGTTCCCTGTGATTTGGAAATCGCGGTCGATGGCCAAGACACGTTGGAAAAGGCGGGCAGCTTTCGGCCAGATTTGATTTTGTTGGACGTTATGATGCCAAAGCTGAGCGGATTCGAGGTGTGCAAGAAGATCCGCGAAAACCCGGATACTGCCTCAGCGATGATCCTAATGGTTACGGCCCTGAACGAACTGGGAGATATCGAACGTGCCGTTGAAGCAGGGACCGATGATTTCCTTAGCAAGCCGATCAACCGAGTCGAATTGCTGAAGCGAGTGGAAAATATGCTGAAGCTGAAGGGAACCGTCGACGAGCTGGAGCGGTTGCGAAACTACATTCGCCAAATGGAGGAATCGCCTCGCTGAAAAACAGGGGCGTCAACATGTCGTCCGCGGTGCTTGTCCGCAACGCGCCTACGCAAGCAACGGATCGGTCAAGCCTTGAGCAGCAAACCCACGTTGCCGCAGTAGGCAGGCATCGCAAGCCCCGCACGGTCGTCCGTCGATGTCAGGATCGTAACACGAGTTGGTCAGGCTGTAGTCGACCCCCAGTCTTAAACCCCAGGCAATAATTTCTGCTTTGCTAAGCTGAATCAGCGGGGTGTGGATGCGAATTTTTCCGGGATTTTCCACTCCCACCTTGGTCGCCAGATTTGCCGCGCGTTCAAACGCCGCGATGAATTCGGGCCGACAATCGGGGTAGCCGCTGTAATCGAGCGCGTTAACGCCAATAAAGATGTCGAACGCCTGAATGGATTCAGCAAACGCGAGTGCCAACGAGAGGAATACCGTATTGCGGGCTGGCACGTAGGTTACCGGAATTTCGGTACCGATGACCGCGTCGGTAGCCTGTTTTGGTACCTGAATCTTTGCGTCGGTGAGGGCCGAGCCACCGAATTGTGCCAGATCAATATCGATGATTCGGTGCGCGGCAACCTGTGCCTGAACCGCCAACCGTTTTGCGCATTCCAGTTCGTGCTGGTGCCGCTGGCCATAACGAAAACTAATCGCATGCGTCTGATAGCCCTGGTTGCGGGCGATCTTCAGACAGGTTGCGCTGTCCAAACCACCAGACAACAGCACGACGGCTCGTCGAACCTCCAAATCGTTCATCCACCATAGCTCCCAAACCAATCGACCAACCGCAGGGTGTCCAAGCTGGTTCTAGTATAGGTGGATGAGGAGGCGTTCGGAAATCACGCTAATAACTTTGGCGACCGGTGGATTTTGCCAGCCGAATGAGGATCGCTTTCCTTTCCGGCCAGAGGCGAATAAAAGCATAAACGTTGTTGTCACCGTGCCGCTTTTGAGGTGCCAAACCAACGGGAGTCAGCTTTTCGAGGCGGGTTCCAGATCCTTCAGCGATTTCCCAAGCCGCCGCCGGCCTCTGGTGCCGCCGGAGATGGCGCGTCCGGAATTGCCACCGGAGTCAGACTCGCCGTCGCGCAGCAGTGCCGCCACGCCTGGATGCAACTGATCCTCGTCTGCTGGAGTTCCCAGTGTTTCAATCGCGTCGCTGACTCCCAGCAAGACCGACTGACGAACGCCATCACGCAGCCAAGTGAAAAAGTTGAGGTTTGCACTCATGATTGGAACAACCTTGGAGATTCGAGAGGTTGGTTGAATGGTTCGCCCCACGTCCAACGGGCGACAAAGTCGAACACGACGATGAGAGCGTATCTAGTGCAATCGCTTTGGCTATGTCCATACCGGTTGTGGACGATGCAGAAAATAAACAAGACGGGGCAGGCGAGCGTCGGGTGTGGTCCCCTCGCGTAGCAGGCGTAACCTCTAAGGCTTATTGCCGTAGGCCGTGTGACCCTCGCAAACAGTGCAGTCCCTCAGCCCATTGAGCGAATTGCTGTTTGCGTTCGTCCGGGGTTACAAACAGTTTCACTACCGTTTGATATCGCGCATCCAAACGCACCAGACCGTACAATTCTTCGTAAACCGGAGCTGGCGGAAAGCTGTCTTCTTGGTTATTGACGGCGCGCCTCACCGACGCTTCGAAGCGAAAAACCTGTAACCATCCGGGACGCTTCACCGCCACCAACCGGACGGCCTTAAGCTTTGCGGTACGACCGTGGTAACCAGATTCGCTCAATTGGCGTCGGATCAATGTTTCCATTTCTCGATCGCCGGTCCAGTTGTCCCAGCGTTCCCTGATCTTGGCAAAGAAACGACGCATCGTTAGCTGACCTTTCATTTGCTGTTGCCGACCCTCTAGCGGCGTGATGTCGAAGTTTTTTCCGAGCGATTCCCTGCGGGAACATCGCCGAAGTTTCTTTCCGAACCGACTCACTAAATGGTATCAGCGATTCAAGCCGCGTGGCTGTCGGCCCCGTCGGTTGCCGCGCATGGACGGAACTTTTATAGTGGACTACAGTTACCAAGGGCGGCCCGGACCTTGTGCTAACGGATCGTGTTTATACTTGCAGTTGAAGGGAAACTGGGGATGATGAAGATCGATAGGATACTTTGGAGTGGCTGGTTGCTGCTGGGGATTTTCCTGACCGTGGGGTGCGGTCCGGCCACGGGAACACGCTCCTTGGGCGACCCCGATGATCCCGAAGTTTTCGAAGATGGGGTAACGGACCAGCCTGTTAATCCTGGCGGTTAGGCCAGCCGCGGGAGCCACCCGCCTCGTCCGGTTTAGCGAATCAGGAATCGTCGGGAGCGTCCGGGCGGTTTTCGCTGTTGCAATCCTCACACGTCGCTGACTCGTCGACGCGGAGCGGTGGAAGCCGTTATGACGCTCGGTTGATTGTTCTGCAGACGCGGCTTTGGGGCGGCATTTGAGGAACGTCCGGCGGCAGCGCCACCCGAATCCAAGTTCCCCAAATACTCCTCGCGGACCTGGGGATGTTCCTGCACCTGAGCGGGTGTGCCATCGATCAAGACTTGGCCTTTGGCGATCACGTAGCATCGGTCAACGGTCCCCAGAATTTCACGAGCCGCATGGTCGGTGATCAGGACCGCGATTCCTGCGTCCCGCAATTGATGAATCACCCCTTGGATGGACTGAACGGTCACCGGGTCGATGCCCGCGAAGGGTTCGTCCAGCATGACAATTTGCGGGTCGGATACT
>SLFV01000583.1 GCA_007124075.1 Roseimaritima sp. | reverse complement strand
GTTTCTGCCCGGTGCCTACCAGGGTACCTACATCGACACCAAACATCAGGAGATTGACCGCTTGATTGCGAACATTCGCAACGCCAATCGACTTGATCGGGGTCAACAACGGCGACAACTCGATTTGTTGCAGGCGTTAAACCGGCGTCACCAGGAGGAACGTCAAGACGATGCAAACCTGGAGGCTCGCTTGCAGAGCTTCGAACTGGCTTACCGAATGCAGATGGAAGCGACCGATGCGTTTGACATCAGCCGCGAAAGTCCGGATACCTTGGAGATGTACGGATCTAGTGTTCAAGCGAGGCAGATTCTGATCGCTCGGCGGTTATTGGAACGAGGGGTTCGGTACATTCAGCTTTGGCACGGCGCAGGGCAACCTTGGGATAGTCACGATAGAATCGAAGCGAATCATCGGCGGTTGGCTGGTGAATGCTCGCAAGCCATCGGGGCGTTGCTAAAGGATCTGAAGCGGACAGGTTTGCTGGAGGATACGCTGGTGATTTGGGGGGGCGAATTTGGCCGGACTCCGACGGTGGAACTTCCTAAACCGGGGGCCAACGCGGGGACGACCAGTGGAAGGGATCATAATCATTATGGCTTTACGATGTGGCTTGCTGGCGGTGGCGTTAAAGGCGGCTACGTTCATGGGGCAACCGACGAATTTGGTTTCCAGGCGATTGAGAATCGTGTTCATGTCCATGATCTTCATGCCACCATCCTGCATTTGCTTGGATTCGACCACACACGTCTGACGTACCGTTATGCCGGACGTGATTTTCGCTTGACCGATGTTCACGGTCATGTTGTTCATGACATTATCGCTTGATTCCTTAGGGGGGAGCTTCCTCGATGCCCTATCATCGTTTATCGTTGGCGGTTCTTTTCTCACAGTTGGGTTTGCTGCTGGCCGGAAGTGCGGCAGCCGAGACTGCGTCCGCGGTTGCTTACGGTTCGCAGATTGCCCCACTGTTTGCCAAAAACTGTGTCGCCTGTCACAACGCAAAAAAGTCGGAAGGGGGCTTGGACCTGGAAAGCCATGCGGCGTTGATGGCCGGTGGGGATGGCGGCGATGCGGTGATCGCGGGGGATGCCGATGGCAGCAATTTGTTGATTCGAATGCTGGATGACGACGACCCGATGCCGCCAGAAGGAAACAGTGTTGGCGCCGAACGGCTGACTGCGGATCAGATTGCATTGGTCAGGCAATGGATCAATGATGGGGCAGGTCCGCCCGGGGAGTCGGTCCAGCGCCAGATTCAGTGGCAGACGCTGCCGGAAAGTGTTGCGCCGATTTACGCTATGGATATTTCCAGCGATGGACACCATTTGGCGATTGGACGTGGCAATCAAGCCTTCATTCTGCAGCGGCCTACTGTCGATACGGATCAATCCTTTGCGCTGATTGATCCGGCGGTGCGGCAGACATTACAGACGGATCGCTCGGACGCTGCATCATCCAGCTCGGGCGACATGCCGCTGGGTGCCGCACACCTTGATATTGTGCAGTCGATTGCCTGGCGCCCCGATGGGTTGCAAGTGGCCACCGGTGGCTATCGTACGGTCAAATTGTGGCGACGAGATTTAGCACCCACCGCCAAACTTGATAGCTTGTCACCCATGCCGCGACTGGCCGCAATCTCTCCCGATGGCCAGAAGATCGCATTGGCGGTCGGCGACCACGGACTGAAGTTGGTGGATCTTGCAGCCGGACAAACCAATACGTTTCTCAATACGCATCAGGCAAAAATATCGTCGTTTGCTTGGACAACCGACTCGGCAGCTTTACTGAGCAACGATGAATCGGGACGCTGGGTATTGACGGAGATTCAGACGCGGACGATCGTTCCGCTGGGCCTGGAACCAGTCCTCGATTGCGAATCGATTGTTTTCTTGGACGATCGCCAGGTGTTGGCGTTGACTCGGCAAGGCGAGGTGGGAATCTTGCATCTACCCGAAGAACTTGACGAGCACCCCAGTCCGTCCTGGAAAGTATTTGAACGGTCCGAACCGCGAGCATCGGCGATCGGTTTTTCGTCAGGCAATGGAGGTTGGCTGGCGATCGGTTACGAAGACGGAAAAATTCAACTGGTTGACGCGGAATCGCTATCTGAACAAAAGTCGATTCAGACCGATGGGGCTGTCCGCCGTATTGCCTTGGATGATCAAGCCGAACATGTAGCGGTCATCTGCGGCCCAGAATCTGTTGCGCGTCTGTATCGCAGCAGCGATGGCACGAAGGTCGGCGACCTGCAACAGGATTACCAACGCATGTTGCAGTTAACCACAGCCGATCGTGACGCGGCCCGACAAAAATCACTGGTGCAGCGATTGGAAAATAGGCTGCCTCAGTTGACCAAGGCCGCCGAACAGGAGGAAGCTGCCCGCGACAAAGTTGCCGAACTTCGCGAACAGGCTGCGAAAACCTTGGCTGCCAAGCGGGAGGAAAACGAGCAAGCCGGTGAGGCGGTAAAACAAGCGGAACGGGCTGTCCAGGATGCGGAACAGGCGGTTGCGGATGCGATGAAAATGATTGAACAACGGAAAGAAGAACTGGAAGCGAAGAAAAAGCAGGAGGAGGAGGCGAGTGCTAGGGCTAAAACCGCTGCGGACGATTTGGCAAAACGCGAACAGGCCCTGGCCACGGCGACCGAAGCAGCCAAGTTGGCGGCGGGAAAGATCCCTGAACTTGAACAAACCATTTCCGGGGAAAAGGAACGACTGGTCGCGTTGGAAACGAAGGCCGGCGAACTGCAGCAGGCGGCGCAGCAACGCGGGGAATCACAGGCAGTGACCTTTTCGTCTTCCGGTGATCAGGTGCTGGTCGCTGATAGCGATGGTAAGTTACATCGTTATTGGGCGGCCGACGCGATGGCTGACGTTCCACTGGAGGCTGCGGCAACGACACTGGCGGTGCGATCGTCAAATCAAGCTGAACTGGTGGTTGTTACCAGCGGTGGGGTGATTCTGCGGTGGCCCGAGAAATCACCATGGGTTTGGGAACGCACTATTGGTGACTATCAGGAAAGCCCCTTCAGCGATCGGGTTACCGCTTTGGATTATCATCCCGATGGCACGACCTTGGCGGTTGGCAGCGGCCCCCCCAGCCGCTTTGGTGAAATCCAGCTTTTCGACACACGTTCGGGTGAAATCAGGCTGGATTTGGGGCAGCTTCATAGTGACAGTGTCTTGGCGTTACGTTTTTCGCCCGACGGTAGATACCTGGCCAGTAGTGCGGCCGATAAACTGTGCCGGATTATTGATGTACAGACGGGCAAACCACTGCGTTCATTGGAGGGACACACGCATCACGTGTTGACGTTGGCATGGCAGAATGACGGTCACACATTGGTCACGGGAGGTGCCGACAATGTCATGAAGGTCTGGGACACCGAATCGGGTACTCAGAGCCGAACGATAAATGCATTCAACAAGGAGGCGACGGTTGTCGTATTTGTTGGCCAAAGCCAGCAGGTCGTCGCGGCAAGTGCCGGGGGCGAACTGAAATTATTTAATGCCCAAGATGGTAAACAGGTCCGTGCGTTCAGTGGTGCTACCGGGGCGGTTACCAGTGTTGCAGTTAGTCCCGACGGAAATTTGCTGTTTGCCGGCGGCCAATCGGGCGAACAATGGGTTTGGCAGGTAGCCGACGGGAAAGCACTGCACTGAGGACTGATTTGCAGATAAGTCCCCGATTGATTGGTCCCCCACCCTTCGCCTGACTGTGACCGCTGCGCGGGGCCGGGGGAAGGGAGGCAGAAACGAGGTGAGGCGGGATGCTGAATCCCGTGCTGGTGTTCAACTGGTCTTGACGGTGTCTCCGATCCTGACCGCTTTCTTGCCGCGGTGGGCTCCCGGAAAAACGTGAAATTTAGGGATCGACTGCACCGCAAGTTCCAAGGGTTGATCCCGAGCCTTCTCCGTCGTGATCACATCCCCCACCGCCAACCCCAAAAGGTCACCAGTTCGAATCTTTGATTCTGCCAAGGTCACCACCAGTTCAACCATTGCATCATCGACGAAATGGGCGACCTGTTGGCGTGTTTCATCGGTGGCTGAACTCTTTCCATAACCTCCCCCGCCACTGCTGGAGAGCTGGCTGTTGAAGGTTTCGATCGAGTTAAATGGCATACACAAACTGACCATCCCACGATTCCGACCCAGCGCTACCTCCAAACCAATCAAGACAACGACCTCATTGGGCGGAATGACCTGGACCAACTGCGGGTTACTTTCAACACGCTCGACCGTAATCTTTAATTCCACAATGTTTTTCCAGATCCGCTCCAGCTCCGCGGTCAAAGCGGTGACCAATCGTGACATCAAACGATTTTCGATTTCCGTTAACGGACGACGGATGCTTTCGGTCGGCTGCGGGTCGCCTCCCAACATCCGGTCAATGACAGCGCAGCACAAGCTGGGCGAAATGTCCAAGATCCAATGGCCCTCCAGCGGTTCCGGCCGAAGAATGTTGAAACAACTTGGGTTATCCAGGCTGAATACGAACTCACTGTACGCAAGCTGATCCGCACTGATCATTTTGACATCTACCATCGATCGTAAGATCCCCGATGCCGATGCGCTAAAGCTGCGTGCCAAACCTTCGTGCAGGGATTGCATGGCCCGCATTTGGTCTTTGCCAACTCGCTCAGGGCGTTTGAAGTCGTAATGAATGGCCTCCAGATCGAACGCACGCTGCCTCCGATCGCGGAGCGTCTGGTCTTTCCGTCCGGCGGCGACAGACGCTTCCCTGGCGGATGCCTGCGTTTGCTGCTCGGCAGCGTCTTCACCGTCCTCTGGTGAGGGTGGGTCACCTGATTCTTGCTCCATTTGCCGTAGCAAACTTTCAACCTGACTTTGACTCAGCGGTTCTTCTTCCGACATGCCGTGCCTCCCTGCAAAATGACAAACATCAACGAATATGACCCGCACCACGAACGATGTATTTGTAGCTGGTCAGTTCCCGTAGCCCACACGGTCCGCGAGCATGGAATTTATCTGTCGAAATCCCAATTTCCGCTCCCAAGCCGAATTCGCCACCATCGTTAAACCGCGTGCTCGCGTTGACCATTACCGCAGAACTGTCGACCAACTGCGTAAATTGATCGGCGGCGTTGATGTCATTCGTAACAATCGCATCGGTGTGATGGGAGCCATAGCGATTGATGTGTGCTATCGCTTCGTCAATATTTCTGACAACCGCTACGCTAATGATCGGCGCCAGGTATTCGGTCCCAAAATCTTCTTCTGTGGCCGTCGTCATCGACACTATCTGCGAGGCTCGAGAGTCACCCCGCAATTCCACGCCCCGCAACCGAAGCCTGTCGGCCAGGACCGGCAGACATACCTCGGCGATGGTTTCATGAATTAATAGCGATTCGCAAGCATTACACACCCCCATTCGCTGGCATTTGGCATTTTCAGTGATCGTAACCGCCATTTCCAGATCGGCTGCAGCGTCGATGTAGACGTGACAGTTGCCATCGAAATGTTTGATGACCGGCATCGTCGCTTCTGCGACCACGCGCCGAATCAAGCCCTCACCACCGCGCGGGATCGCAACGTCAATGAATTCATTGAGCTGCAAAAAATGGCCAACCGCTTCTCGGTCGGCGACGTCCACCAATTGCACTGCGGCAGGGGGCAGCCCTACGCCGTGCGATTCCTCCTGTAGGACTTGCACGATCGCCCTGCTGGAGTGAGCCGCCTCTTTTCCACCGCGCAAGATGACCGCATTGCCGCTTTTGACACAGATCGCGGCCGCATCAGCAGTAACGTTAGGCCGGCTTTCATATATGAAGAAAACCACTCCCAGCGGGACCCGAACTTTCTCGATTCGCAAGCCATTGGGCCGAACATGCCCTTCAATGATTTCGCCACAAGGATCAGGTAACGACGCCACCTGTCGCATGCCCTCAGCGATCACCTGCAGCCGATCGGGATCCAAACGTAGCCGATCCATCTGTGCTTGCGTCAGACCATTTTCCGCCGCTGCCGATAGGTCCCGCGCGTTGGCCTGCAGAATCGCTGCTTCTGATCGAACTAAGGATTTTGCTGAAGCTTCCAACCAACGGTTCTTTGTTGCGGAATCCAAACCAGCCATCTGAGATGATGCTCGCTTGGCCGCTTCCGACAATTCGCGGCAGTGCTGGGCCAGGGTCAAGGTTTCGGAGGCGGACATACGGCGGTGCTTTGGTGGATCGACGGGTGTTTACGCTAGACAAAAGGTCCGTCCAACATTGTCGATAATGCACAGCTTGAGGTCAACGTCGCTTTCTTGGCGACGGGGCGGTTAATCGTCGTGTCACTGCCAACGCTGCCACTGGGGTTTGCCTGCTAGAACCGCTGATTGGTCGGTCGCGAAACAACAGGGCCGCGAGGACGGAAGATTTGGCGATTTCTGGACGGTATGTAGCTTTGCGATTCGGCGTCGGCATCCTCCAGGATGGTCTCTCCCGGCGGGATTTCTTCCGGACCGATGCGCCGCGCCCCGTGCGGCGGTACGCTGATTGGTCCGCCTGCACCATCGCAACATCCGTCGGCACATCCACCGTGCCCGACGCCTACTCCAACCGCCCCGCCATGCCCGCAACTATCGCAGCAACCAGCATCATACCGATAGCCCCATAAACTGGGGACGCCGCTGAAAAATGGGCGGCATGTCGTGCATCGCTGACCCGTGAACTCGCCACAATGGTTGCACGGGTCGCAACAAGGG
Source organism: Roseimaritima sp. (assembly GCA_007124075.1). Classification (GTDB taxonomy): domain Bacteria; phylum Planctomycetota; class Planctomycetia; order Pirellulales; family Pirellulaceae; genus Roseimaritima. The sequence goes on along the minus strand of SLFV01000583.1, from coordinate 411 downwards.
GCAGGATCGTTGATCCAAGGGTCAATGTAGCATTCCCCGCAACCACTACGGCATCCAACAGGCCCGCAAGCCAACGGACCGCAGCAACCCAGGGAGGCTGCGGCGAGCGATAAAAAGGAAAAAATAACCGCTAATCGAGAAGGCTTCATGGAACGACTTCCTGTCTTGCAAGGCTACCATCGGGGAGGTTCGTCGGCGAAAAAACGCACAACTGTCTTGGAGGATCGGTACCTCAATCGCTAAACTTGAGTTATTCCGAAAAATCGACACAAACTGCCAAGACCCCCAGGGCGGTGATATCGCAATTCTTCATACAAATCGTTGGTCTGTTCGCATGGCTCGATCTCCCCAGCGTCGCGAAGATTTGATTGGTGAGGCAACAGCGATGCCGCTCCGCGGAGAAATCATCTG
>SLFV01000457.1 GCA_007124075.1 Roseimaritima sp. | reverse complement strand
GTGATTCCGAGGGTACACGCTCGCTTTCAGCGGCTTGGATCTGCGGTGGAAGAGTCGCTCGTGGAGCCATCGCCTGGGGCTCGGGGCCCATTAAGGTCAGCCGGACGGTATTTTCCTGTCCCTCTCGGAGATAGCGAACCTGGACTTCCTGCCCAGCCCGAGTTGCTCGCATGTGCTGCTGCAACTGAGCAGCTCCCCCAATTACGGAGTCATCAATTGCCAGGATCGCATCGCCGATTTGCAGGCCCGCGATGGCGGCGGGCGAATTGGGAACAAGGTTCACGATCATGGCCCGCCCTTGCCCAAAGACCGTGGGGTCCTGCTCCACGACGACGCCCAATCGTCCGTGTGTCGACGCGCCTGCCTGACCATCCTGCGTGCCAGCAAGCGGCGCTGCCGGCAGGGATCGCGGGTCGACCGGCAGCATCGTCCCGGGTGCGGGGGTGCCAGCGGCGGACTGCAGCGTTACCTTGGTGCGAATCTGCTGCTCGCCACGACGCAGCACAACATCGGCTTGCTGGCCCGCCGCTTGAGTCAAAATCCAGTCGGTCAGGTCCTCGATCCGCCCGACCTGCTGCTGCCCGACCTGGACGATTTGATCACCAACCTGAAATCCCGCCTGCTGGGCGGCACCCCCAGGATTGACCTCCTGAACATACACCCCGGCGGGACGTTCCCCATCCTGGTCTTGTTCCTCCGCAATGAATCCCAAGGTAGGCCGATTGATCGTCGCGCCTGGCGGGGCGACGGTTTGCACGGGGTCCAGCAGCGGGCCCAGAACCGGCGAGCCCTGCACCCTGGCGCGGACTCGATCCTGCAATTGCTGCAGCGGTCCCGCTGCCTGCCCGAAACCCAATGGGGGCCACGAGGCAATGCCGCACCACAGCATGGCGATCAGGCTGAGATTAACGTTCATTCGATCGATCCTCCATTGCAAAACCGAACCAAAAACCAACTCCAATCAAAGGCATGCCTCTCCCGATCCCGCGCCTCGAGAGATCCCGCGAAAGCGAGTGCGAAAGCCGTAGGCGATTCATCACTTGCGGATTACCTGGACTGTAACATACGATCGCCAGACGTGCATCTTGCCCGGCCCCAAGTCCCGTGAAAAGAGCGATCTGCCCCTATCCGGCCTCTCGACGTTTTGGTGCTTTGGCGAAGCCCTTCTCCGGGTTAGCCTCCCCTTTCCAACTGGCCGCCAGCCGGGATTGTTTACGCAAATGCTCCTTTTTGGCACAACGTAACGAAGTTACGAAGGCGTTCGACCGTCCATGCTGTTTTTCACAACGCTCGAATCGCGAGCGAGCAAGGACTTTGTCGCGTATGACTCGCACACGCTTCGCGGACAGTGAAGCATCCGAGCAAAAGGGCCCGACGCAGGCAGTAATTTGGCGAATCGCCCCCCTGGTTTTGCAAATCGCTTGGGCGACAATTAATTTATACGCCGGAGGGATCGCCTGAAAATTCGCCATTTAGTTCGCAAATGTCGCGGTAACAGACGCAACTTTCGTTGGTGCGAAAGGCGAAGAGCATCAATTTCTAGCATATTTACAAAGACAAATCGTATCGCTCGTTTTACAACTGGAATGCCATCATGCGTCTGCCAGCGGAACAGGAAATTCAGAACCTGAAGGCTCAGGAGGCCAAAGACTTATGCATTGAATTGTTGAACGAACTGAGGCTCAAAGAGCGTGGACCGATCTCTCCTGGCGAAGTTCAGGTTAAGGAACTGGAATACACGTTGCGGTTGCGCGACGCCGAGGCCGCCGATCGTCGGGCCGAGGAGCAGCATCAACTGCGGATCAAGGAACTGGAATTGCAGATCGAGCAGGAGAAAACCAGTCAAGCCGAAGCGGAACGCAAGACCGATGATCTTCGGCGACAATACTCGGAAATCTTCACACGTGTCGAATCGGCTCAGGAGGCGATGAATATCGCCCTGGAACGGGCGACACGCGAACATGCCCTAAAGCTGGAGCAACTGGAGTCGCAGTACGTTACGCGGCAGCAGGAGCTGCAGGCGTCGTGCGAGCAGTTGGAACAGGAAAAACAACGACGTTCCGATGAGATTGTCCAGCTTTCCGCATTGCAGGATTCCGCCGTCGAGATTGAACAATTGCGGAGCGAACTGGAGGCGCGCAAGGCCGGGCTTGACCGGCAGATCCAGACGCTTGACGAGGAATATGAATCGGCGGAATTTGAACGCAGCAAACGGCTGAAGGACCTCCAGCGACAACACGAACTGGAGGCTGCTGAATTGGCGGCAAACCACAAAAAACGACTCTTGGAACTGGATCGCGAGGCTGTTGACCCTTTGCTGAACGGGTTGAATCTGGTGGCGGTCGATAGGCCGACCTGGGAGCAGTTGCAGCAACAATCGCAGCAGCAACAAATTCGCGACGAACAGGAGTTGCAACATCTACGCGACCAGGCCCAGGAAGCCTTGCGTCGCGAATACAACATCACCAGCAGCCAACCGCTGGATGTCACCGAATTGTTTTATGATCATCGGACGCTTAGCCGCGAAGTCGAAGCGCTCCGAGACCAGTTGCAGCGACAGGACGCCGAAATCAAACGGATGCGCGAACATATCGAACAGGAGCCTGTTCGGATTTCCAGGGCCGTCGAAGCTGCCAAAGTCCACGTGCAAAACACGATCGGACAGGCAGGCAGCAAGTAGTCAAAGGATCGTTCAGAATCGCTTCGTCTTGCTTGGTCAGCAAAACCCCCTGGTCAACGCACTCCCGCAACAAAACGGATCACTTCGCGGCAAAAAGCGGGCAGGTCGCTTGGTCGACGACTAGAAATGAAGTGCCGGTCAACCACGACTTCCGAATCCTCGAAGGCTGCCCCCGCGTTGATCAAGTCGTCTTTGATACCGGGTGATCCGGTCACGTGGACGCCTTGATAAACCCCTGCGGAAATCGGGATCCAGCCTCCATGGCAAATAGCCGCCACACACTTTTGGGCAGCCGCGAAATCTTTGACCAACTGCAAGACATGGGGGTCACGACGCAATTTGTCTGGCATAAAACCACCAGGAACCAACAACGCGTCGAAATCAGCCGCCGCCATTTGACCAATGGCCGCATCGCTGACACAAGGGTAGCCGTGCTTGCCCACGTAGTTCGTATCGGCCAACGGTCCGGCGACAGTCATCCGGGCTCCCGCTTCCTCAAACCGTAGCTTCGGGTACCACAATTCCAGATCTTCGTAAATATCGTCAACGAACGCCAAAAATTTTTTTCCCCGCAAAGGTTGCTGCTCTAGCATCCCAACTCCCCTGATCAAATGCTTCGACAAAATGGAATCAATTCCTGACCGCTTGCCCTGAGGACAGCTTCCATTAATCTGACATGCTAACGTGTCATCAACGTCCGCCGTACCCCCGTCGCCTTGAACATCAAATGGATTTGTGATCGTTTGTTGGGACCTGCAAGCGACGGAGTGGCATCCCATTCTTCAGTCTGGTTAGATCATGTCAGCAAGCCACAGCGAACCTGCAACGCAAGCGCAAACAGATCCTTATTTTCAACAGCTATTCGCCGCTCGAATAGGGGGGGCTCAGTATGGAAAGGGGACCGCGATTTACAAGTTTGAAAAGATCAAACGAGCCAAACGCAAGGCCCTGGCCGACCACCCGCAGCGTGAGCTTCTGGATTTTGGGATTGGTGAAAATGATTCGATGGCCGCTGAAGGTGTGCGTCGGGTCATGGCAGACGAAATCAATCGGCCTGAAAACCGTGGCTACGCCGACAACGGTGTGTTGGAGTATCAGCAGGCAGTGGCTAGGTTCATGCAACGAAATTTTGGTGTCCCACTGGATCCGCAAACGCAAATCAACCATTGCATTGGCAGCAAACCCGCTTACGCCATGTTGCCAGCATGCTTCATCAATCCCGGCGATATCACGCTGATGACCGTCCCGGGCTATCCCGTCGCGGGCACGCACACGCAATATTATGGTGGGGAGGTGTTTAAACTGCCTTTGTTACCCGAAAACAACTTTTTGCCCGACTTGGACGCGGTTCCCGAGGATATTTTTCGGCGGGTGAAAATGTTGGTTTTGAATTATCCCAATAGCCCCACGGGACGCACTGCGACGCCGGAGTTCTTCCAAAAAATTGTCGCTTTAGCCAAGGAAAAACAATTTGTCGTTGTCCACGATGCCGCGCACATCCTGTTGACTTTCGATGGCCCCCCCCGCAGTTTTTTGCAGACGCCCGGGGCGATTGATGTCGGCGTGGAAGTGCATTCGATGAGCAAAGGCTACGACATGATTGGCTGGCGAATGGGGTGGGTTTGTGGCCATCCCCAAATCGTTCGCGCGTTCGCGGATGTCAAGGACAACAGCGATAGCGGACAATTCATCGCCACCCAGAAGGCCGCCGCTGCCGCCCTGGATGATGATTCCATTCCCGCGGCAATCAACCAGAAGTATCGTCGCCGACTGGAAAAGTTGGTGGACGTGTTAAACGCCTGTGGTTTCCAATGCCAGATGCCCGGCGGAACCTACTTTCTCTACACGGCGGCACCCACAGGCACCGCCGATGGTCAACAATTTGTCGCCGCCGAAGATGCCACACGCTACCTGATCGAAGAACTAGGAATTGTCACGGTTCCTTGGGACGATGCAGGACCATTCCTACGCTTCAGCGTGACCTACGTCGCGGCGGACGAGCAGGCAGAAGATGCATTGATGGCGGAAACGCATCGCAGGCTGTCTGCCGCCAGTTTTCAGTTTTGAGCCAAGCGACGCGGTAATCCGGTCGACCGATACCTTGAAAGAGTCTGAGATGTTGGAACTATACGACAAAATCGAAGAATCCGTTTCGGCGATCGCAGCGTTGTGGGATCGTTGCCCAAAAGCTGCGATTATCCTGGGGACGGGACTGGGGGGGCTGGTCGAAGATATCGACGTGGAAACAACGATCCATTACGCCGATATTCCGCACTTTCCCGTTTCCACCGCGACCAGTCATCGAGGACGATTGATCTGCGGAATGCTGCAAGGCATGCCGGTTATCGCGATGGAGGGACGCTTTCACATGTACGAAGGCTATCCGCTGAAACAGATCACGCTACCGGTTCGCGTGTTCAAACGGATGGGGGCCGAACGGCTGGTCGTGTCCAATGCCTGCGGCGGTTTGAATCCCTATTTTCAGGCAGGCGATATCATGGTCATCGAAGACCATATCAACCTGATGGGGGACAATCCCCTGATCGGAGTGAATGACGATCGCTTGGGGCCGCGCTTTCCCGACATGTGCGAGCCGTACAACCTGCGGTTGGTTGACGAGGTTCTGGATGCGGCTAGGCGTGAAAACATCATTGCTCACAAAGGCGTATTCGCTGCGGTCGCCGGGCCAAATCTGGAAACGCGGGCCGAGTACCGTTTTTTGCGGACCATCGGTGCTGACTGTGTGGGGATGAGCACCGTGCCAGAGGTGATTGTTGCCGCACATTGTAGCCTGCCGGTCGTGGGACTGTCGGTAATCACCGACATGTGCCTGCCTGACGCGCTGCAGCCTGTGGACGTTGAGGAGATCATCCAGACGGCTAATCGTGCAGAGCCGAAACTACGGTTGCTGGTTCGCGCTGCGATTAACTCGCTGGCAGAGATTCGACTGGCGTGAGTCTTTGGCTACCGGTGGGAACAAAAAAAACCGCCTCGGAGAGCGGATTTGCGAACAAACGTCGGGTGGCCCGTTGCGATTCCCAGGAAGGGCGGCCGAAGTCGATTTTGCGAAAGATTCTCCGTGAGAAGGACATTGAACGAAATCCGCTATCCTGAACCGAAGATGTCAACCGATCCGGCTAAGTACCCTCGCTTTGCCAGCCCATACGGAACTGCTGCAGGACCTGCTCCCCGGCGCGATCAACGACGTTGTGCGTGTCTGCTCGGTCATCGGGTTTTACAAAAAGTTGCTCCTGATTCTGGTGCCGCCAGTAAAACCAGGTGGGCGTCGTGATTCCCAGTGTACCGTCTCTCCCCTTGGTGACGATCGGCGGTTGCTCCGGGGCGATCGGAACCGCCCAGGCCTCCGGTGCAAGCAAGGAATGGCAGGCAGGCTGCTCACTGACCAACGTCTGCCAGGCAGTGATCACACTGCAGGGCTCAATATAGCGAACATTGGGGATTCCTTCACCCCAAGAAAGGCAGGGAACCTGGATTCTGGGGCTGGTCAAGGGACCAGCATCGCCGCCGATGTACCCCGATTCTCCCAAAGCAAAACCACTGGTCCCCAGGATGACCAGACGCGATGTTTCGCCATCAACAAGTTCCTGCAGGATTCCTACCATCACGTCCAGTAATCGCACCTGCGCGGCATATGTATTCATCCACGCCAACACCAGGTCAGGATCGTCCGCCGTGCTGCAAGTCCACCGCGGTGGCTGGACGGTGTCAAAGTAGCGGAGGGGGGAATCCGCACGCAGATCGTCGTCTACGGAATCGGCCAATTCCTGCAGGTCATCGTCCTGCAGTGACTCCGCCGGCAGCAAGCTCCGTGGCGCATCCCAGGCTCGCACCAGAAAGCTGCTATGGATCCACGTGATTCCCGCATGCCCCGGTAAAGATTTGCTGGAAACCAGCGGTGCAGCTTCGGCTAATAACTGCGCCAGGATAGTGTCAGCGACATCCTCGGCAGGGAACGCTTCCGCGTTGGAGTCGATAAATCGCACCGCGGCGCAGTCGCACTGGCCCGCCATTTGAATCGTCGCCAGGTCATCGCTGATGACTTGCAGCCCCATTCCATTGGGAATCGCTTGCCACAAGGCACACAACACATCGGCGGTTTGATCGCCAGGGACAATGCAGCGGTCAAACAGGCTGCCGCTGGCGGCAAGGCTGTCCAAATGGGGGGTTTGGTTCCATGAACAGCCGTAAGCCCCCAGTGCAGCAGTCGACAACCCCTCCATTGATAGCACGATCATTCGCGGCGGCTTCACAATCGCTAAATCTCCTAAGATCAGTAATCAACAAATACGGCTGCAAGTGATACGGTTGCCGCCGACAGCCTATCGCCGATTGGCAAGATAGAGTTTGGCAGCATGACAGGCCGCTTATCATCCGGAGAGACCCACAACCATGTCAACCGCCACCGCGCAACCGCTCGTCACTCAGCATACCTTTTC
>SLFV01000086.1 GCA_007124075.1 Roseimaritima sp. | reverse complement strand
TGTCAAATTGGCCAGTCGACTGATTTCGTTGAAACGGAAAAACGGGTGTCGGTTGGAATAGGTCGCCGGAAGCGAGGGATCGGGGGCACGTTCAAACACCGGCCGGTTATTCGTCAGAGACTCGCGATACAGCGTCACATCTTTCTCGGTTAGTCGCATCCGCGTTGCCGGCCCCGCACCGTTTTCATGCAGACGGGGGGCTAACCGGGCGGTTTCGCCAGGCTGGAATGGCCGCACGAACTGCGTGGGGTAACGCGCATCCAAATTTATTGGCAGTTGACCCGGCAGCGGGGTAAAAACGCCCATCGCGTAGCCACGCCGCGAATCGGTAAATCGCTGCCAAAAGACGCCCGTGTCAAATTCGCCCGGATTCAGCGAGCGAGGCAACATCAACGCCCGGTACACATTGCGATCAACAATGGTATTTAGATTGATTTTGCCGCGGCGGGTCAGCGGTCCAACCCAGTTGAAGGGCGGCCGGAACGCCTCGTTGGCGTACCGATTAACGTAATCCTGCGGCGAAGCGGGAGTCGGCAGCGGTGGCAACCACTGGGTGTGAAATGATGGAATCAGATTGGGCGGAAGCATTTCCTCCAACGCATCGAAGGGTTGAGGCGTGCGGACCCAGTTCAAAATTCGATGGAAGTTAGCCGCGGTCCGCGGACCACCGCCTGTCCCTTCGTCATGGGAGAAGAAGTTCCACAACGTTCCATAATGCCCCAGGCGGCTGACCGGATCTGCCGGAACGTATGGATTGGTGACATTGCCCAGTTGATTATTCCCCGGCAGAATGAATTCGACCCCCAAACGTCCCGGAGCCGATGCGGGGACCATCAGCAATTCGTAGGGCGAACTGAAGGGACGGTTAAACCAGGGCAGCCATGGAAACGCGGCCTGACTGGGAACGCCCAGCCAATCGACCATGTTGGCTTGGCCCGCGTCTTGTTTTTCCCAACGTTGACCAAAGCAATGATTCAGGTAACCCAGCGTTGTAGAGTGCTGATTAAACGCCCCACCCATGTTAATGTCCTGGGTGACGTGAACCAAATGCTGGAAATTGACCGGTTCCGCAAGGATTCGATTGCTGGTGTTGCCACCCGCAGGCGCGTTGCCCAAGTGCATCGTATCGTAGGAATAAATGAGGTTGCGGGGTTGTCCGCCAAAGCCGCCAGCACCCACCGCCAAACCACTCTTGTAGCGTGAACCAAAACGGATCGGCAAACCATCGATCCCCACTCCCACCATCGGATCAGGGTCGGCTACGGTCGGATCGTTGTAGGGGTTGGGATCGTCACCATCGATATGGCGTGATGCTCCCTCCATGTCCTGCTGAATCGTCTCGGGGGTTTCGCCGTTAAACACGGTAAGGTCCAGCGGAATCCAATCCACCGTGATGTACGGATTGATCCCAGGGTCATAATTCCTTGTCGGGTCAGCCAGACGCTGCAAAAACGCGGTGCGAAAGTTGTTCCGCGTTCCAGTCCGTTGCCCATGGGTGTTCAGCGGATTACCCAGCGGTCGATTGACCGATTTATCCAACGGCGTATCATACGGAGTCGCGTAGGTGTCCTCTAAATCAGGAACCGTTTCCTGGTCCGGTGGTGGGTAATAATTAGCCGCCGGAGTGGGTTCGGAAATATTGAAACCAATGTTAGGGATTGTCGCGTTGGTCCATCCTGCTGGGGTGTTTGCAGCGGCCATAATCCCGACGATGGGACGAATCCGTTCGGGTCCATCGGGACCATCACGGTCGGGGCGATTGGCGATGTAACGAGGATTGACCGTCGGTTCGTTGGCGTTGTTGGCCGTGCCCTGGAAATCAAACAAATTGACGCGATTGGGCAGCAATTCAATGCGTTGTTTGCTGTGATAATCAAAGATATTACCAACATCAGGAGCGGTCCGAGCGCCAACAAAGCTTTGCGGACGCGGACCGATCACGGCGTACTGCCCCCCGCGCAGCAACGGAGCAGGCCCGATACCGGCATCGTTATATTCCGTTGCAGTGAAACGATTCCAGTAGATATTCCTCGGATTGGAGTCGGCTGGCAAGGCGGCCGCGATCGTGCTGGGGTCTCGCGAAGACATCCAAACAATTCGATCCACCTCAAGGTTGTCGGCAAAGTTGAACACATCCATGTGAGGACGCTGCGACGGGGGAAGCTGAGCACCTGGCGGTACTGCGGTTCGATAAGGTTGCTGAGTCTGAAACCATGCGGTCCGGCGGGATACTGCATCCTGAATGCGAGTCAAAGGTGATTCCGTTGGCGGTGTCGCCCCACCAGCGGTTTGTCCACCGAAATGGATTTCACTAATTGCGATTCGGTAAATGGGATTTCCATCGGGGGCTTCTGCCGCCAAGTTCAAAGCCTGATGATTGTTGACCAGGGCGTAGGTGTTGGGCGGTTTGGCCTCCGCAGTCGGATTCAAATCCGCAGGGTTGCCCGGGTTCGGTGCTCGTGACGGAGCAGGACTATGAACCGCGTACAGCTCCAAGAACGTGGTCCCTTGGGGAATCCTGGTTTGGTCCAAATCATCGTCGGGCATCGCCCCCCATGTCTCCGAGGCTTGGTACGAAGAACCTCCCTCGGGTGTGTCGCGCACACGACGATCATGCCAACTGAGCGATTCGGTTAGTAACAGCTCGGGCGCTTCCATCCCGTAGACTACCCGCGTGGTCGCCACGTTGGTCAAATCCCAGCCGTCAAACGGGCGACTGTCGTAGACAAACCGCGTCATGATGTTATCGGTGTCACGGAAGTCAATGACATTGACCGCCCACTGAGCGACTTTCCAAGCGGTGTAATCTTCCACCAGCACGGTTGGTGGACGTTCGTCGATAAAATCGTGCAACTGGTTGCTTGCAGGATCGTACAGTAATGCCATCATCAGGCAATACAGATCGCGGGCCAATCGCTGGCGACCATCGCGGTCGTTGGCTTCGAGACTGAACCGGCGAACATTGGTTTGCCAGGACGAACCGCTGTAAATGGGTTGTACGTTCCCTGGATCGGTGAAACCAAACTCCGCCGGGTCATCGATCACATTGTTGCCGTTGTCGTCCAAGCCGTTGCCGAACCAACGATTGAGATCTAACTTCATCCCCCGACGAATTTCCAGTGGAATAAAATCACTGATCGCCTGTTGCCGCTGTGCTTCGGTCAAGCCTGTCGGCAGCAGCGTGTCAAGCGCGCTGGCCAGTCGCGACATCGGGTGACTGGGGACCTGGTAACGAGGCCGATTGCTCAGTTCGCCCGTCGGCTGGGCAGGCAACCAATCATCCGACGATGCCAAGGGCGTGATCGTGCGGTACAGCCGCTCGCGTCCAATCCCCGCGTCGACGATATTCGCCAACCGCCACACCAGACGCTGGGGCAACTGCATTTGATCCCAGTCAAACCGCCGGATGATCGGTTCGAATTCCGCCAGCGTATACTCGCGGTCCCCTGTGCCATGTTCGTCGATTGCCATTTCGTACGGATCATTAACCACTTCGTTCCCGTCGGGATTGGCATCGGTTGTTAAAAATACGTTGCTGGCAGCGGAACTGATCAGTGGCGCACCGGTCGGATCAACCGCGACCCGGGCGCGACCCCAAACATCCATCGGAATCCCCTGCCATGATCGATAGGCGCCATCGTAGCCATGGCGGATGGGCAAATTAGGCCGACGGAGTTGCCCCTTGATTTCGTCGACCCCGGATACGTTCAATCCCGGTAACCCCGCCGCAATGTCGCCATACCGTTCTCGCACCACATTGGCCCAATGCAACGACGCGACGTCCAGTGCCGTTCCGGGAGCCGATAATCCACGTAGGTCAATATCCGCCGGTCCATAACCGAATCCGCCTCCCTGGACCACCTGCTCCATCGCCGGATTGGCAATCGGACCAGCAACCGCGGCTCGGGCGTAAACACTGGCCACATTGGTTGCGGTGCGGGTGGCTATGTCGTAGGCCAACGCAGGCGCACGCAATGTTGCCAATGAACCGGCCGCATTGATATCGACCCGCCCACTTAAATCCTCGATCCGATACGCAACCATCGGCTGGACCACCGTTCCATCGGGCATTGTCTGCTGCGGCAAACCCGCATGAATAAAGACACTGTCGTTGATGCCGTCCCCGTTGTTATCAACATCCCAAGGACCGGAGGCTAACGCGCCTGCCAGTTCAAATACACGCTGTGGAGTCGGGTCATTGAAATCAATCGGTCGCGAAAAAGCGGGATGGCCTTCACCACCTCCTGTGAAAAGACCAAAGCGTCCACCACCTCCGTACTCCGGAGCATTGTTCACCGGTAACGGTCGCATCGTCGACCGCATCACCATCCGCAAGACATTCTGCAGCTCCGGAGGATCTAAATCTTCTAAAGACTGCCCGTAATACGCCGTGATGTAGTTGATCAAATCAGGACGGACAAATGACGGAGCCGTGATTCCCAGGCGTGTTGTGCTTTCCGTGGGAAAATGCCCCAGATACATGTCGCGGAAATCGGGCACATCAAAAGGTTCGTCGGGGTCGCCCTGCGGCAATTCTGTGCGTCCAGGTTCGATAGCATAGTGAGGCAGCAGCGAAGCCGGGACGTTCAGGCCCGTACCTAGGTTCACCGTTTCGTTCAAATTCCAGCGACCGCTGCCACCGGCGCCCCAGCCATATCCATAGCCATTACGTTCTTTACCGTTTATCAAGAAACTTAATCCCAGACCGTTCGTCCCAGGTAAGTCCGTGCTATTTCCCGAACCGTAGAACAATCGGGGCATCCGTCCTCCCTGCAACCACCACAACAACGAATGCGTTTGGCCCTCGTGCGAAATCCTTGCGTCTAAGTGCGGTCCCATATCCAGCACCAAGATCCGGTCCAAGTGGCGATGCGGGTCGGCCGGCGGGACGGCTCGGCGGTCGGCAAACGAACGCATGATGCGGAAAGTTTTTCCCTGTAAGGGACCCTCCATCATGGTCAACAAACGACCCGCCAACGCATCATCAACATCTACTCCATCACGAATACGGGCCACTGGCGTATTCTCAGGGGCCAAATTGGTTTGGATTCGCACCATGCGGTTGGCGGCCGTAAAATCAGGGCGGCCCACCGTTTGCCCGTTATCCGGATCGATAAAGAACTCATTGACATTTTTTAGCCGCCCCGTAATTGCATCAAAGCCGTACTTGTCCGATAGGATATCGTGACCCCAGATCGAAGACGAAGGCCCGGCGCTACCGGCCAGGATCGCAACGGTGGCTTGATCCAGCAGCGTCGGACCATCGACGGCCCGGGAGTCACGCTGCACCGTTGCGTAGGCCGCTTGCCGCGATTGACTGGTAAAGACCAGATAGGTCGCGGTCAGCAAACTAAACAGCGCCAACATCCCCAACACCAACAGCAGGATCACACCTCGCTGCCAAAGAGATGGGCGACGTTTGACGTGGCGGGAAATAACGGGGAAGTGATTCTTCGTCACGGCAAACAACTTTGGAAAATCAGGCTGGCAAGGGCACAAACGTTGAGAAGAGGGATGCATGGTTCTGCCCCAGATTAGAACGGCAAATCGAGCGTAAATTCTTTGATCGCAACCGCGCCGGAAACGACGGTCATGAACGTGTCATCGGCCAATACCTGTGGCGGTGATCCCGGAGCCGCATTGTTTTGATTCCCAAATTGCCACTGAGGCCCCTCCAGGACAACGGTTCGTTGCCACACATCGGGCACGCCACCCGTGAACGGTGCGATCGGAAGGGCCGGTTCGGTAGGCATTACTCGTTGCACCCGATACCAACGGTGCTCCGCGGGAATCGCTGGCAACGGTCGCTCGGGGACACCGCTGACTGCAAGCGCATACCGCTGTCGCGACAACATCACCCATTCCCCCGGACGGATCGAATCATCGACCGTAGCCGGGCCGTACGCCGTTACCTCGATCGTCGACCCCAACTGCACGGGATCGGATACCCAAAACACACGCTCGCTGGACGGATTGGTTTTCGCTGACGGATTCCCCGGGGTGTTCCCCACGTTGTACAGCCCCGCAACCACCTCCCGCGACTCGATGACCACCACGGTGCAATGGTAGTGGTTGGAAGGGATCAGTGGCGGAGTAATCGTGGCGATCCAGGTGTAACGTCCTGAGCCCAGTCGCGCCCCTGCGGTAATACCCGCAAAGTCCATATTGCGCAGCACTTGGCTGGCAGGAACGCTTTTGTCTTGCGGACGATACATCATCAATGCCGCGTCACTGCGAGTCAACGCTTCCGCGATCTGGGCTTGCACGAAACTACCCATCCCGCCCACTCCGACACGATACATCCTTGGGATCGGGGGAGTACTGCCAACACCGGAGAACGGATTGCTCGGCGGTTCCAGCCCCAAATACCACTCGCTGTAATACGGAAAGCGACTGGGCTGGTAGGCGTTGCGCGTTTCGCCGAGATTTCCCACCGAATTTTTGCTCAGAAAGTCTGGGTCAAGGCAGAACGATGCCAAGGGAGTGACACGGTAGGTGTTTGCCATCGCCGGAGGTAAACCGCTGACAAAGCTCATCACAAAACCGGGGGAATCCAACGGTGCGCCAAACTGACGCATATTCCCCTGCCGCTTCGAGGGACGAATGATGACATTAGATAAAGCCCTCATCCCGACTTGGCCAAATTCCGTATTGCCACCCGGGTCCGGCTGGGGGGCCGGGTTGTTGATGACCCGCAGCGGGCTTAACCCATCATCATTTTCCGGGTCGATATCCAGATAGACCAGCCCCTCCAACGAACGCAGTTCTCGAGCCTGCAATTCACTGGCGACCGCATCGGCCAACCGGAAGGCGGCGTCCAATCGCACCGCTTCGCGGGCATCGCGCCCGGCGACCGGAATCAACGCGACCACTCCCAGCAGCCCGATCAGGATCACCCCCATCGAAAACAAAACTTCGATCACGGTCACGCCGGAGGACGGATGTTTGCAACGAATCATGGAGCTGGTTCCCTATTACTTATTCACCGCGCTGTGGGCGGCGGCCTCGGCACGCGACAGCCCAAGCGCTGCTTGGATTCGGGCTTGCAGGGTCGCCGTCCCGGCGGCCACGACGGAGTTGTCGTTGGGGTTGATCACATTGCCCGCCGAATCGACGATAAACGGCGAGATCGGAGAGACCGCGAC
>SLFV01000586.1 GCA_007124075.1 Roseimaritima sp. | reverse complement strand
TAGCGATACCGAGGATGCGATCAATCTGACTTTGGCAATCGAGCAAACAAAGTTCGCCATGATTTTTGTGGAACAACTGACAGGTGGTTTCAAGATTAGTTTTCGAAGCCGCTGCGCATTGGATTGCAACCAGATTGCCAAGCAGTTCAACGGAGAGGGGCACAAGGCTGCTGCCGGGGCGTTTCAGGACGGGCAGCTAGTTGACGTGCAGGAGCGAGTGTTGGGGGTGGTGCGCCAGCAACTGGCCAGTAGCGAGACTTGACCCGTAGAATTTTTTCGGAAGGCATCAGCGGTCCCCTGCTGCGGGGCGTTGTGCGTTCTGTTTGCTGCGGCAAAAATCGGTTTCCCCTGCCCTGCCCCGTCACCTTACCGGTTTACGCAGCCCATCCCTGGTGGATTTGCTTTGCAGCCAAAGTGGATACCAATCCTCCCGCCTGCAGCGATTGTAGCAGCAGCGTTCAAGCCGATTTGATCGAATTCATTGGTTTGGCTAGATCCACGCAAATCCCAGCGTTGACGTGACCTACCGTTCTGGTAGCACAGGGGAAATCGGAAGATCCGGCCCGTGGGGTCATGGCACAGGTATTTTCTACGAGACCAACGTAATGGGATTTCTTAAACGCATCTTCAGAAGCTCTGCTCCAGAAGAGCAAGCGATTGTCGGTTCCGCGGAGGGGTTTGAGCGGCTAACCGATGAAGAATTACAAACCCACATGGGAATCGATCGATACGATTCTTTCTATCTGACCAATGCGATTCGACCCTCGTACGATCTGCAAATCGTTCCCAAACAAGGCTTTCGCCACGACGAGTATCGTGATGACGCCAACGGTTTTGTCGTCCCGGTGCTGATGGCCGCCGCGACGCGCAAGGGGCTGATGGATTTGTTTCTGGACCTGCTGGATCCATTAGGCCCGGTGGTAGATGTGGTACTGGAATCAAGCCACCAAGCAGGTTCGCGGGATCAAGATCTGTATCGCGAGCACATTGATATTCCGGTGCTGAAAAGTACCTTGCTGGACTTTGAAGACCTGCTGCTGAACGACGGTTGCACCGGAATTGCGGTCCTGAATCCTCGGATGCGGCAAGAGGTGCAGTTTGACGAGCACAAGATGCTGATCGCTTACGGGCAACCGTTAACCCAATTCGAAAACATCTTGATCGCTGCGGATGTCTACCCTGATCCGAAATTGCGGTTCATCACCGAGGCGGAACACATCCACTGCAGCAGTGAAAAGTACTTGGATCAATTCGAGTCGCTCAAGTCGCGTTTGGGTATGGACGCGAATTGGCGGTAGCGTGCGGGTCGGCGAGATCGCTGGCACCGCAGTCGCCTGCATCATTGCGCGTGGCGGTACAGGTTGGCGGACGCAATGTACGCCTGGACGGCGCTTGGCGTCATGAAACGGATGTTTCGACCAGCGGCAATTCGCTGTCGGATGTCACTGCTGGAAAGCGAGATCAATGGCATCGTAACCGCTGCGCTGCGGCACTTTTTCGCGACCTCAGCATCAGCAAGCTTCTCGATCACGCCGTAGTCGATCGGTGGGTCGGATGCACGTTGGACCGCAGCCAAAGTGACGCAACGCAGTAGTTCTTCGGGTTGATGCCACAGGGGTAACGAAGCGACGGAGTCGGCACCGACGATCAAGTACCACTGATTGCCAGGGAACTGTCGCCGCAGGTGCAGCACCGTGTCCAACGTAAAACTGGTGCCTCCACGTTGAATTTCGCAGTCATCAACTGTCCACTGATCGATCCCGGAGATTGCCAGTTGCGTCATTTCCAGACGACAGCGGGCGTCGGCATGACTGTTGATAGGTTTCAGCGGCGATTGGGCGGCGGGAATGATCCGTAAACTGTCAAGGTGCAGTTGCTCGAAAGCGTGATTGGCGATCCATAAATGTCCGTAATGGATTGGATCAAATGAACCGCCCAGAATCCCAACTTTTCCAAACATCGCGAATGCTCCCCAAGCGAAATTGTGCAGATGTGGTGACCTGACAGTATGTTGAAAAAGGGACAGCCCCCTGTTTCATTACGCTGCGACGGTGTTCTTGCCAAAGTCCAACATTGATAACAGCGTGACAGGAATAATCAATGTGCCCTCCCCTGCCCCACCGACGGGATCTGACTTTTGATCCAGAAAACCGATATGTTGGCAGAAAAGATTCCAACGTGCCCCGATGCAATTGTTGCATGGCCTATGAATATGCCAGCGGATCTACCGCCCCCTAATCGTCCGGATCGACAGGCGGAGTTGTTCGAAACCGAGCCTCCCCCGTGGGAGCTTGACGCGCAAGGCGAGCAGGAGGCGGCGGCGGTCGTTTTCGCAGAACCTCCCTATGGCCCGTTCCACTATCAAATTCCTGCCACTTTGCAAGGAACCGTTGCGGCGGGAATGAGAGTGCGTGTGCCCTTGGGGAGACGCGATCGCAGCGTGGTGGGTTGGTGTGTCGGGATAGAGACCATCCCGCGACCCAGTCGGGGGTTAAAGGCCATCGTTGAACTCTGCGATCCAGCATCCTTGTGCGACCCGAGCCTGGTGAAGCTTGTGATGTGGATGAGCCATTACTATCAGGCTCCACCGGGCCAGGTTTTTGATACGTTGATCCCCTCGGGTGTGCGTACCGGTGCGGGGACCCGCGAGCAGGTATTTTTCTCACCGGCTCCGCCAGCCTTGGATGACGCTCAGGTTTCAAAACTGCCGATGAAACAGCAGGCGATCATCAGGGCTTTGCTAGCCGCAGGACGACCCCTGACCGCTGTAGAACTGGCGGTTTCCGCGAAGTGTACCGAAGGTCCCGTGCGAGAGGTTCGGAAAAAGGGCTTTCTTCTGGCCGAAGCCCGCCGTGTATTGATCGGTGCCGGTCGCCGGACTGGTAAGGCGATCCACCAGGCGGTCGAGATTCCAACCCTTACCCCAGACCAAGCCGCAGCGCTGCAAGCAATTAACGAAGCGATCGCGAAACACAAGCCATCGACGTTCGTGCTGCATGGGGTCACTGGCAGTGGCAAGACCGAAGTTTACATTCGGGCGATCGAATCGGTCGTTGCCAAAGGGAGCCAAGCGATCGTGCTGGTACCCGAAATTAGTCTGACGCCCCAGACCAGGCATCGCTTTGAAGAGAGGTTTCCGTCGGTCGCGGTTTTGCATAGCCAAATGAGTCCTGTGGAAAGGCATCAGCATTGGCAACAAATCCGTAGCGGCAAAGTGCAGGTCGTCATCGGGGCTCGCAGCGCCGTGTTCGCCCCCCTGCCCTGCCCCGGGTTAATTATTTTAGACGAAGAACATGAAGCATCCTTCAAGCAAGAGACCGTTCCACGATACCACGCGCGTCGTGTCGCGATTGTACGTGCCCAGATTGAAAAAATCCCGCTGATTTTAGGCAGCGCGACCCCGTCGCTTGAAACCTGGCATGCGGCGCGGACGGGCAACGCGAAACTGCTTTCGCTCGATTCGCGGATCGCACAGCGACCGATGCCACACGTGCAGCTAATCGATATGCGAACGCCCAGCGAACGGAGTTCCGGGGCCGTCAGTCGACCCCTGCTGCTGGCGATTCATGAAACGCTACGGGAATCGGGCCAAGTTATTTTGCTGTTAAATCGTCGCGGGTTTGCGACTTCGATCCAATGCCCTTCGTGTGGGCATGTCGTGACCTGTCCAGATTGCGATCTGCCGCTGACTCATCACCGCGATGGCGCGAAAGCCGTTTGCCATTACTGTGACTACCAAATCACTACTCCACCATGGTGCC
Organism: Roseimaritima sp.; assembly: GCA_007124075.1. Classification (GTDB taxonomy): domain Bacteria; phylum Planctomycetota; class Planctomycetia; order Pirellulales; family Pirellulaceae; genus Roseimaritima. The sequence goes on along the minus strand of SLFV01000586.1, from coordinate 3,385 downwards.
CCATTTGTCGCTTCGAGGCAATTCGTTTCAGTGGATTGGGCACTCAGCGGTTGGAGCAGGAGCTGAAAGCGCGATTTCCGCAGGCTTCGATCGCCCGAATGGATAGCGATACGATGCGTCGACCCGGCAGCCATGAACGAACGCTGGGTGAATTTCGCAGCGGAAAATTGCAGATTCTGCTGGGAACCCAGATGATTGCCAAGGGTTTGGATTTTCCCAATGTGTTGTTGGTGGGGGTCATCAATGCGGATAGTGCCCTGCACTTCCCTGACTTTCGGGCCGCCGAGAGGACCTTTCAGCTCGTAACCCAAGTCGCCGGGCGTACGGGGCGCGGACAGCGCGGCGGGCGCGTAATTGTGCAAACGTTCTCCCCGGAGCATCCCGCGATCCAAGCCGCTTCCCAACATGACTATCGTCAGTTTGCTGAAACCGAAATGCAACAGCGGCAGAAATACAATTACCCGCCACTAGGCTGTTTGGCGCGAATCATCATTCGTGGACCTTCGGAAGCTTCGACGGAAGCATTCGCTGATGCCTTGGTGCAACGTTTGGAGATCGCAAAAGGACAGCTTCGCAGCGAGGTTCGGATTCTTGGGCCGGCAACCCCGCCGATCGCAAAGCTGCGCGGTAAATATCGCTTTCATGTCATGCTGCAAGCGACCGAGCCCAAGCCGCTTGGCGAAACCATTCGCAGAGCATGCGACGGATGGCGGCCAAATCCTAAGGACGACATTCAGTATGTGATCGATATCGATCCCCTGGATATGTTGTAGCCGACACGCCGTTCTTGCCGCGCAAGGAGTTAGCCGAGGTCGACGTGTTTCTACTGTTCGTCTTGTTCTGGGGATGCGTCCTGGTCTTGTGGTTTGGAATCACCTGGAACGCTTTCTGGTTTGTCGTCCGCAGGCATCGCCATCAGATACAACGCGGTGGTTTCCTTCTCACCACGGAGACGATGAACCCGGCCTTGTTGATCGCCAAGGAAAATCGTTTTACCGTCAGCGGTGCCAACGACTACCGACAGCCAGGATCCCAACGCCGATGATGCGAACGATCTTTCGCCACTATCTGCCAGATGTCTCTGAACACGTTGGTCCGTTCCCACGGAGATCAATGCCTTTGCATTCACTGCGTGCAGGTCGGTGATGGGGCCGTTGAACCCGGCGATCGCTCTGGCTTGCTTGCCGTCGGTGCGGGACCAAATCCGCAGACGTTGGTCTTCGCCCCCCGTTGCTATCGTGTCGTTATCCAAAAACGCAACTGCCTGAACCGGTTGGTTATGCGCGCTGAAAGTACGCTGCAACTGGCCGGTCTTACCATCGAATACCTTGGCCGTTTTATCACGACTGGCTGTCGCCAGCCAACGACCGTCGGGCGACCAGGCGATTTGCTGGACCCAGTCAGAATGATCGGGACTATAAATCACCGTTGATCCGTCAAACGCAGATTTGGCTTGTCGATTTTGTTCGTCGCGTTCGAACAAAACGATCGATCCGTCTGCGCTGCAGGCAGCTAGGCGATCACCGGCGGGGGAAAACGCAGCATCAAACATCACGTCCTCGCTAGCCCACAAATGGATCCGAGCTTCGACAGGGTTATCAACCCGGATCAACTGCACCTCGCCGAACTGTCCGGGGGTTCCCGCTGCAACGGCCAACCAATCGCCCGATGGGTGGAAATCCAAGCCGTAAATTCGTTCAGCCACATCGCCAAAACGCTGAATCAGTCGGGGCGAATCGTCCAACGCCCACAATAGCACCTCGCGATAACCCGAGACCGCCAAGAACCTTTGCTCTGCATCAACCGCCATGGCCGTTACCGGCACGGGTGACCGATAACGTTCTGGTGCTGGGGGCTGTTGCGGACGAGGAATATAACGAATCAGCGGCGCAGCAGGATCGACCAGATGATCCAAACGGGCTCCCAGGTCAATCCACTGGCGAACCAACTCGATCTCCGTTTCAATCAGCGGATCGGTTTCGTAGGGCATCCAGCCGTCGAGCAAATATTGGTACAAGGGAGAACCCGCAGCGTCTTCGGCAATGATTGCCAATCCGGACTCGCCGGGGGCCATCAGCGCTTGATAGCTCGCCATGTTGTAACGACCTTGGGGATTGGCAACATTATGGCAGGCTACGCAATGCTTCTGGAAAATGGGGGCGATCTTCTGTTTAAAAGATACCCATCGTCCTTCCTGTCGCAATCGATTCTCGATATCAAGTTGCACTTTGCTTTGCTGGTTCTGATGCGCGATCAGCCGTCGCTCCAATTCGTTTAAATCTGCGTGAACCGCCTGACTTGCCTGGCTGGCTTGTTTTGCTTCCTGCTGCAATGGGATTCGTTGGGGTTCCAGTTCTTTCAACTGGTTTTCCAGGTCGGTTGCCGTTTGCTGACTGGTCAGCACGGCTTGGCTGGCTTCTTTCGCCATTGATTCGGCAGCGGCTAATCGTTCCTGAGCCTTTTTCAGTTCAGCCTGTGCTGCTTTGACAGCGGTCAGCCTCTCCATTTTTTCTTTATGTTTTTCCTGCAAGGTCTTTCGTGCATCGACCAGTTCCTTTTTTAACTGTTCTTGTCGCTGTTCCAATCGCTCCAGTTGGCCGACTTTTGTTTTCATCATGACGTCTTGATCACTTACCACCTTGCGTTGCCCGCGAATCTGTTGCTGCAAGGAAGCCGCCTGTTCGACCAGCGACCGCAGTTCGTGCTCTAATTCCTCGATCGTCGCGGGCACGCGGCCCGTCGCTGGCGTTTGCTCCGCCCAGGATAGGCCTACCACTGTCAGCGCCACCGTAATCGTCAAGACCACCGCCCGAGCCATCATGCGAACACCTCTGAAATCGGTTTACCTGCAATCGCCAAGGGGCGGTTTCCGCGATCATAAACCTCGGTCTCTGGGTTAATGCCCATCAGCGAGTAAATCGTCGCCGCGAGATCCTCTGGACGCACAGGGTGTTTGTCAGGAAACATGCCGTGAGCATCGGAGGCCCCGTAAACAAATCCTCGTTTAGTGCCGCCGCCAGCCAACAAGGCGGTGTAACACTGTGGCCAATGATCCCGACTAACGTTTTTGTTAATTTTGGGAGTCCGCCCGAATTCGCCCATCCACACAACCAAGGTGTCGTCCAGCATGCCTCGATCTTCAAGGTCATCCAACAATGTCGGTAGCGTCTGATCGGTCATCGGATGTTGATACTTGTCAACAATCTTGTACATCCGAGTGTCATCAAAGCCATGCGTATCCCAGCCGCCGTCATTGACCCTCCGCCCCCCGATCGATTTGGAAAAATAAACCGTAACGAATTTGACCCCGGCTTCGACCAGGCGGCGAGCCAGTAAGCAGCTTTGGCCGTAAGTTGTGCGGCCATATCGGTTCCGCAATCCCTCG
>SLFV01000516.1 GCA_007124075.1 Roseimaritima sp. | reverse complement strand
TCAGTCATACCACTCATTTTGCACATCACCCAAAAGCCACTATCGGTCATCCAGGCGATCGGTTTGCTGCCCGCGCCGACCGCAAGTGCCAAGTAAACCGGATGAAACGTCAGTTCGTTACCCGTTGCAATGTCTTGAAACAAGGCAGCAGAAGTGATCATAGAAACCGTTGCCGAACCTTGCAGCGTGCGGATCGCGGCGGTTACAAAAAACGCGACCACCAACAACATGATACTGGAGGTTCCCGTCACTAATTGACTGATCACCGCGGCAATTCCCGCCTGTCGCAGCATCGCCCCAAATGCTCCTCCGGCGGCAGTGATCAGGATGATGGTCCCGCCGCTGGCCAAGGCTTGCTGGATCACGCGGCCCCGCCTTGCCTGCTGCCCGTCGACTGCTTGGCTGGCAGGTCCGTAACGCAGCAACGTCAACGCTACGACTGCTGCCAGCCCCAAGGCAACGTTTTTGTCCGTCAGCAGCGCGACCCCGCGATCCGTGAGTGTGATTTCCGGTCGCTGATCCAACATTTTGTAGGCCGTTCCCAAACCGATCAACACCACCGGCAGGATGATCGGTAACAAAGACAGCAGCAGAGGCGGTCCGGTCTGGTGCAATCGCAGCGATTCCGCGGGAACCTCCGCGCCAGCGTGATCGTCCGAAGAGTTGTCAAAATCGGTTAACGGACGCAGGGGCACATCGACCAAGCGATTGATCACGCGGGCAGCCAGCATGGACAGCAAACTGCTGCAGGCGCAAACCGCCAGGCCTGTCAGCATCAAGGTGGCCACATCGATTTGCATCGTCGCTGCCACCTGCAAGGGCCCTGGGGTTGGTGGGACCAGCGAATGTGCCAGCGACCCGCCAGCTAGGATGGCCATGATAAACAGCACGTAATCTCGTCCCAGCGTACGTTGCAGCGAACGCGCAAGGGGAACCATTAGGTAGAATACGGTATCGAAGTAAACGGGTATCCCCAGCACGAACGAACTGGCCATCAACGCCTCTGCCGCGCCGCGCGGACCGACCAGTGAGAGGATCCGATCGACAATCACCTTCGCGGCACCACTTTCCAGCAAGCAGATGCCGACGATGCTGGCCATCGCAATTAAGATGCCAACATCTCCCGCCGTGGTGCCAAATGCGGACGCCAATCGCGCAGCCGGATTGCTGCCGACAAACCTTTCCGCGGTCTTCTCCGTCCAGTTGCCTTTCTCCACTTCGGTGACGGCAAACTGCTCCAAACCTGCAGTCGGCGTCGTGACCGCAACCAGCAGCCCGGCCGCCAACAGAACCAACAACGGATGCAGGCGAAACCACAATACGCCCACCAGAACCGTTGTGATTGCCACGATTACTTGAAACCAAATCATGAAACCTCTCGCAAACTTAGGCAGCGCTCGCTGGCAACGATGATGTGGTCCAGGACCGTGATACCGATCAGTTTCCCAGCATCGGTCAAGCGATCGGTAACCAGATGGTCTTCGCGGCTGGGAGTCGGATCGCCCGAGGGATGATTGTGTACCAACAAAATCGCGGAAGATGCATCGCGGATTGCAGCGCGAAAAACCTCTCGAGGATGCACCAAGCTGGCGTCCAAGGTTCCCACGGTGATCTGATGCGTGCGGATCGGTTTGTGCTTTGTGTCCAAGGTGACGATGTGAAATTCCTCCTGCACCGCGTCGTGCGCCAAATGCCGAAACTGGTCCTGACAGTAACGCATCGCAGCATCACTGCTGGTGATCTTGGTGACTGCCGGGGGACGCGTCTGCTGAGCCAATGCGACGCGCCGACCCAGTTCGATACCGGCCATGATTTGACAGTAATTGGCCTGCGTGACCGCCTTGGTGATTTTCCGGAGCTCCGCCAAAGCCTGGTCGCGAAGCAATTCCAAATCTTGGTCAAAACGGTTCGCCAGCAACCGTCCACCGGTAACAGCCGACTGTCCCTTGACACCGACCCGGATCAAAATCGCCAGCAGTTCCGCATTGGTTAGGCGGGTTGCCCCCAGCCGCAGCAAACGCTCCCGTGGACGTTCTTGCTCTGGCAATTCCCGCACTTGGTCGCCATGGATTTCACGATCAATCCACTGCTGCACCGCGAATTGGGAGCGATCGATTGCCCAGCGAAATTGGATCTGGCATTCTTGTTCTTGCCGTCGCAGGATCCCCTGTTCCACCAAACTGGTCAGCGTTTTGGTGACATAGGCCGCACTTAGTTCCTGGCACTGCTGCTGCACCTGCTGTTTGGAAAACTCCTCCCACTGTACCGCGGTTTCCAGCACCTGTTGCATGCGATCGCGTCGTTGTTGGGCAGTCAGTTGAGCCACCGCTCGTGCTCCTGTATCGGCTAACGTGATTCAGTATCCGATGCCAGCGGCTGCCACTGGCCCCGCACAGAACCACCATCGTGAGAAATCGCGGGGGCGGAATTTTCATCGACGGTAACTTCCTGTAAGCGAATCACGCCGCGGCCTTCGGTCCGCAATTGGGCAGTGCCATTTTCTTGCACTTGACTTTGCCGCACCAGCACTTCGGAAGCCCCACCAATACTGATGCCGCTGCGTCCATTGAATTCCGCCGTCACGTTCCGCAGCACTGTGTCGGTGACGCGTTCATGAGCATTGACCCCATCAAGCCGAAAACCGCGGACCACCAAGTCTTCGATCACAACATGTTGGACGTCATACAGCGTGATCCCCGTCGCCAGCATGGTCATTTGCAATGGATAATCACGCGGCCCTTTTCCCGGTTCGGTGCGAATATAAATGCTGGCCGCCTGACGCGTCCACGACTTGGGTTCTAATTGAGTCAGTGGCAACAAACCGTTGTCCCGGGGGGGCAGCGATTGCCAGCCCCCGGTCGACGACAGCAGCAGGCCGAACCCGGGGGGCGATTGTCGATAACGCCACACGTCGTGAACGTCAGGGACCACATCCCAGCCGTCCGGTCGTGGGGGTTCGCTGCCATCGACCGTCGCGCCATTGCCCAGGATCCGAAAGGGGGTTTGCGGCGATCCACTGTTGTTGATCCCGGTCAGGCTGATGCACTCGCGGTACGGAATCGGGGTCTTGGTCAGAATGATCCGATCGCCCGGTTGTGCAACCGCCAACGCCCGGTTAATCGTTCGGTAGGGGCCAAAGCTGGGAGCTGCCGGGGCCTGGCCGCGATCATTTTGGACATCGCTTCCACGTACATTGTCCACGACCAGATCGGTTGCGACGACGTCGACACTGATAACGGAAAACAACAGCAGGCAACCTACGGCCGCGCGCAGAGGTGCTCCCCGATGGGGCGGTTCTTTCTGGCGGCGACAATCGTGGTGAACAAAAACAGGCATGGTAGGGAATCGCGATAAGTTCAGGCAGATGCGTTCAGGCACGTGGCTGGACGATGGCCTTTAAAAATCGAAAAGCTGAAAACAAAAAAATGCCGCAGACGGCGATCTGCAACGATCACGAAGGGACGGGATCGTTGCCAGCGGGAGGCAATCCCAGCGTCTGCAAAATGCCGCTTGCTGCCCGCAAACCACTATCCATTGCTCCGTGCAAGGAACGCGTTTGAAGGTAATCGCCGCACAGCCAGAGGCCGCTATGCTGACAAGGTTTTACCACATCTTCAAGTGCTGTGGGGGTTTGGTCGGGCAAGGCATAGGGGATGCTGTAGGTTTGCAGGAACTGCCAGTCGTTGGCAACCCTGCCAAACCATTGCGTCAGTTGCGTGCGTACCTCCGCTTCCAGCGAGTCGACGGAGTCATCGATCCCGAGCACGCTGATGCTGACCAAGGCTCGGTCCGCCGGGGCGTATCCCGCGGCCACATTGCTGAGCACCGCCAGGTTATTGATCGGGCCTTGCTCCGCCCCGCCAAGGACCAACAATCGGTCCGCAAAGGGGGCTTGGTCCGCCGCGTAATACAGCGTGGTGACCCGGTTGAAGGGAATTTCCAGCACCGGGGATAGATCGCCCGCGCGTTCTCCCAGCAGACGCTTGGCCGCAGGTGCTTCGGTAGCCAGCACCAGTTGTCGGCAGGAGAGGGTGTTGCCGTCGCTCAGATGCAGCGTCCGACCTTGGACACTCTGGACCGTCGTGTTCAAGCGGACCGTCGTCCCAGGTAGACGCGACTGCATCTGCAGCGGAATTTGCTGCATGCCTCCGGCAGGAATGGCGGCATCTCCCAAGGAGAACATGCGAAAGACGAATTCCAGCATCCGGCTGCTGGTTGCCAATTGCCGTTCCAGAAAGACACCCCCCAGCCAGGGCCGGAAAAAGTGGTCAATCATGCGTTCCGAAAAACCCAGTTCTCGCAACCGTACCAGGGTCGACGTTTGGGGACGCTGATAAAGCTGCTGCAAGCTGCCACGGCATGCAATTTTTCGCAGCTTTTGGATTCGCAGCTTGTCGGCTAGCGACCCGACCGGAGCCGTCATGGTTTGCCACAGGCGACTGGGAGACCGCCAGGGATCGCCGACGACGGCAAATCGCTGCCCACAACGAACCATCGCCCCCGCTTCAAACGCATGCAAATCTAACGCGGCGTAGTCCAGTAAGCGTTGGCAGGCGGGGTAGGCGGTCAGTAAGACCTGAAATCCATGATCCAGCAGAAAACCGTCTACCGTATCGGTCCGGACGCGTCCGCCACAACGATCGGTCGCCTCCAGCAAGCAAAAGTCAACCTGGCGCTCCGCCAATTGCAACGCGCAGGCCAAACCGGCCACTCCGCCCCCAACGATCGCGACATCAACACTCTGCATTTTGATTCAGAACCGCCCCTAGTGATGGAGGTCAAGGCGTGCGGCGGAATAAAAACCGCGAACAAACCCGGAGTGCTTGCGCATCGCCGCTACCATTTGCAGCGGTGCTGCGACAGCCAGACCGGCAAGTATTTATTTGCCGCTTGCCCTAAGAAAAACGCGTGAAACAACAACTTTGCTTAGCAGTATTTATCACACATCACCGCACCGGAAGGGGCGGTCACGACGGATACCGCTGTCCGCGTTCGCCCAGGGGAAGATGAGAATCCACTAATGCGCTCCCTTGCCCCCCTCCAGCCCCCCCCGTTGCCTCACTTGTGGGCAGTTGCTGCGGTATGGGACGAGAAGTGTGATTGCGGCGGCGAGTGATTGCACGGAACTTTCCGTTTCTAGCGACGTCAAAACAGGCGTCCCGAGTGTTCCACGCCACCCGGAACTCCTGTTCGGACTACGGGGCGGCCGCCCGCAGTGAGGGGGTGTTGTGTGCCGTTGCGACCGGCACAATCGCGTCCATCGCAGGGCACTCCGGCGACGAACGGCAGCATTCTGAACAGGAAATTTGCGGGTGGTTTAGCGCGAATTATACTCGGCGTTTACCCTCGCGCAGTTTTTCCGTGGATTATTGATGAGAACCGCGACTGGCTGGCAGGTTTGCAGCGGATACCGGGTGGCTGATGAAGCGGTGTCCCGATCGATTTATTGACTTTTCGTTTTGCCAGCCGACACGTCGTCTGGCTGGCAATCCCATGACATTTAAGGCTGAGTTTATGGCACCCCGTAAACGGCAACGTAGACTTCTCTCCGCCTTTCGCAGGACCAACCAGCGGGATGCAACGCGTCAGGCACGACGCAAGCACTTGCTGGAAACACTGGAACCGCGGCAGTTGCTTGCCGGGCCTCAATTGATCGGCGTGCAGCCCAACCAGGGTGATTTGATTGATGAGGGAATCGTGCGCAGTGTTGCCCCGCGGACGCTGACATTCCGTTTTGACGAGTCGCAAACGATTGATCTAGCGACTGCTGAGGGAATTCGCATCTCGCGATCCGGCGGCGACGGCGTGTTTGGCACCGCCCAGGATGTCATGATCCGTCCGGCAGCGGTTTCACTAGGGGATACGCAATCCAACGAAGTGATCGTGCGGTTCGCCGATGCGTTGCCCGATGATCGTTACCGGATCGAGGTCTTTGCGTTTGATGATCCCACGGTCGGTGTGACCGCACTGCGAAATGTTGACGGCGACGTTTTCCAGCCTCGCCAGGCGGGTGCGCAGAGCGAAACGATCGATTTTCGCTTGGCCTTGGGGGCGCAAGTGGAAGCGGTGGTACCCCAACCGGTGGTCCGCCAGGCCGACGGGACGCTGCAGCAACGTCGCGATGAGATTTTGGTTTATTTCAACGAGGACGAACTGTTTGTAGAAAACGATGCCAACGGCAATCCGACGCCGCGTTCGGCTGAAAATCCTCGATTCTATCAATTGCTGCTGACACAAGACACGGTCAGCACCGCCGATGACACGTTGTATCATCCGGACCGCGTTATTTATGATCCGGCCACGCACACGGCGCGGCTGATCTTTGCAACCGACATCAATGAATTAGCGGAGGTCACGGAGCCCGGCGGCGAGACGTTGCGGGGTGTGCCGATCGGTGGCGGCACCTTCCGGTTGCGGATCGGTTCGGCTGTCGACAGTCGTGATGATTTGATCATTACCCCGGCGATGCTGCTGCCGGGAGGTACCGTAGGCGACACGGTAGATACGGCGTTTGACCTGAATACCGGACAAGGTGGCGTGCAATTCGTGACCGATGGCAGTATCACCAGCAGCATTTTGGTGCCGGGAGAGATCGAACCGGTTGCGTTTCCGATTCAGCTTCCGGGAGGGGCGAATGATCCCGGACGGGCACTGGTCGAAGAAATCGTCGGGGGTGGCCTGCGGCAAACGATCAACGCCAGCTTTGGCCCAGATTCGACCCCTGGGGTCACCGAGGTCTTGTACAACTTTCAAGCGGTCTACGCCACGTCGGGTTCGACGTCCTTTATCAACCAGATTACGGACCGACAGAAGCGGCGGGTACGCGAAGCGGTTTCGCTGTGGTCCAATTACCTGGGGATCCAGTTTCGCGAGACCGTTGATCAGGGGATCACTTTTGCAGTGGGCGAACCTAATCGATTGCCCGCGTTGGGGTTGCAGGTGTCGACTCCGGCAGTTCGCAGCGTCTTAAACGCGGCGCTGCGGATTGATCCGACATTCACGCAGTCGGCGATGGTGTTAAGCAACGAGACGCAGTTCAACACGGCTTATGGCGAAGACTTTTTCCGCAAGACGATGGCGGGAATCGGTTTTTTGATCGGGCTGGAGCAATCCGACGAATTGACCACGCAGTCGCTGATGTCGCTCAGTGCGTTGTTCCTAAACCAAACGATCAATC
>SLFV01000591.1 GCA_007124075.1 Roseimaritima sp. | reverse complement strand
TTGCCGCATTGCGCATCTTTTGAAAATTTGCTTCTAGACGGGGGGCAAAATCCGTAACAATCTCGCGAAACTCAGGATCATCCATCGGCAAAGTCGTGCTGATGGGATCCGGAATCGTACAGACGGGAGTCGCTTTCCGTGGGGCGGGAATACGATCGCGGGGCGTCGTCTCAGCAGCCGTTGCCTCGCCATTACGCTCGGTTTCAATTAAAGCGAGGATCGTCCGCAGCAATTGATCGATATTGAATGGCTTGACGTGAAACGCATTGCAGCCGGCCTCAAAACACCGTTCGCGATCCCCCTTAAGCGCGTTGCCCGTCAAGCCGATGATCGGAACATCGGAACCGGCCTGGCGAATCAACCGTGTGGCTTGGTAGCCGTCCAATTCAGGCATTTGCATATCCATTAAAATCAGGTCAACGGGGTGGTCCGCCAGCTCCCGCAACGCTTCACGCCCATCGCATCCAGTTGCCACCGTCGCCCCGGATCGGGCCAAAACCAGTTGCAACAGCCGCCGATTCTCCTCGCCATCATCAACGACTAGGATTGAAGCCCCGGCCAAATCGACCGTGTCCATCCGCTTCTCGTCCCGATTCGATGACTGTTGCAGTCGTGAAAGCTCGGAGACTGAAAGCAGTCGGGTTCGCCGCAGGGACCCCGTGGGAATGCGCAAGAGGAAGACACTGCCTTTCTGATGCTCGCTGGTTACCGTCAGTGACCCCCCCAGTGCTTCGGCGAACTGCCGACTGATCGCCAGGCCCAATCCGGTCCCGCCGAACCGACGTGTCGTCGACTCGTCGGCCTGCTGGAAAGCCAGGAAAATCTTTTTTTGTTGTTCCGGCGTCATTCCAATCCCAGTATCGCAAACCGAGACAAGAAGCTCCGGTTGTTTGCCGCGCACCAAACGCACCCCAATGGTGACCCGACCTTGCTCCGTAAACTTGATGGCATTGCTTGTCAAGTTCATCATGATCTGCCGCAGTTTCGTCGGATCGGACTGGAGCGTATCTGGCAACTCACTTTCCAGTTCAATCCGCAGCTCCAGATTCTTTTCTTGTGCCTTCTGTGACAACACGGAGACAACATCCTGAGCGATCTCGTGGGGGTGACAGTCGATCCGCTCCACCTGCAGACTGCCCGCTTCGATTTTGGAGAGATCCAGGATATCATTGATCAGTCCTAACAAATGCTGACCGCTGCGATGGATCATATTCAGGTACTCTACTTCTTCATCTCGGCTTTGTACCATCCCACGACGGAGCACGTCCGCAAAACCTAGGACCGCATTGAGCGGCGTGCGAATCTCGTGACTCATGTTTGCTACGAACGCGCTCTTTGCTGCACTGGCCGCGTTCGCTTGATCACGCGCGGTGCGCAGTTGGACTTTGATTTCTTCCAAATGAGTCACATCATCGCAACAGATCATGACACCGCGCACCTTACCTTCAGACCCCAAAACAGGCGAACAACTAACATTGAACGACCGTCTGTGATTGTTGGCATCCATGATATCCAACATATGCCCAACCACTACCGATCCCTGGGTCAAGGCCAGTACCCAAGGAGGTGAGAGGGATATCCCTGAATGATCGACTTCCGGGTCGCACCAAGGTAACTGCTCAATCCTTCGTCCCAGCAGCTTATCAGTGGGCAACTGAAGCAAATCGCTAAAAACTCGATTCGCAAAACGGATCGTATGTTTTTCATCAATAAGCACCAATCCCTCTGCCAGCACATCCAATGCCTCGCGTACACGACCTGGCACGGCTGCATTGGGGTCAAGTTGTCGGAGCATTTTTGCGAAATAAAACCAAAAGATCAGACAGCTTCCTGCGCCGATCAGCATGGGAAATAAAACCGTTCGATCCCCCAACCAACCCCACAGTCCCTGGCCGCGCAATTGGGAAAAGCTGACTTCGACGGTCCCCCATTGTCCTGAATCCGAAAGCAAGGGAACACGGATCTGATCGCAGGTCGACGCATCGTCAGGAAGCAGGTTCCAGTACAAGTGATGTTGACTGGAACCACACAGAAGCCTCCCATCGCTTTGGCGGATCGCGATCGATCGGATCTGCTCGTGTTCCGCAGCAAGAGCCAGCAGACAAGATTCCAGCGACGAATAATCGTCGTAAGACAAAATCGCGGTGCTGTAGACCGCGATCGCCTCACAAAGTTCCGCGCGTCCTTTGGCTATCGCAATCCGTTCGTCAGGTAAGAGATCGAAAAAAATCGCCACCAGGATGCAACTGGTCACAATGCCAGCCGCACCGAACGCCAGTCGTAACCTGGCTGTGACTTGGAATGGTCTGTTCATCGTTGTGGCTCTTGCGCCTGCTCCTTGAGAGGGGACTCCTGGGTCTGGTCGACCATCGATTCCAGGGATTCATTATCCTCCTCCAATGTCTCGCTGGAATGTAAGATCGCCATCGGATCAATCAGACGCCACATCGGTAGATTGGCCATCACACTACTGACCAAAACTCCGCCTCGGATCACCCAAACAACGTAGCCAACGGTTGCGCCCGTTGTGGCCGTCAGACTGGCACCAACCGATACCCGGATCGGGGACAGTGAACGACGAACATCGGTTCGCATGGATTGCAACGCCTGTACCAATTGAGGTTGACCCAGGGTCGTAGAAACAACACTTGCATGATCGACCAACGGGATATCAGCAAACGAAGGCTGCGAGGTGTTGCTTGAGGGTGTCGATGCGACGGTACGTTGGCTTGGGGTGGCTAACTGAGCGACCAGCCCAGGTGTAATGGCTCTTGAACTGGCCTCCGCGTTATCGACAATGTCAATCGCGGATTCCGTGCTACCCTCTCCTGATTGCGAACCTGAAGCGCCGGTGGTGTCATATGAGTTTGACGCAGCCAAAGCCTGTTGCAACGAAGCCTCACGCTCGGATTGCTCGTTCTCCGACTGCGAGGAGTGTCCGGGCGATTGCGATGCCGACGACGCAGCCGATGAATTGCCTTCTGTCGGGCTTGGATTCGTCGTGTTGCCTCCCGATCCTGGCGTCCCTAGGGCTGGCGGCAGAATTAAATCCTCAAGGTTAATTCGGTGCCGATTGCCCGCTGCTTGGTCGGACTCAGCACCATCCTCGGTGACTGGACTTGTGCTGTCATCGGGACTTGTCGCTGTCGGCTCTGGCTCGGGTTCGGGTTCAAACTCGGGCTCGGGTGCGGGTGCGGGAATGTCAACAACCGTGATTTCGAAGGCTGCCGTACTGTGGCTACCGTCGGTGCTGAGGGCCTGGACGACGACATTGAACGACGATGCAAAATCACCAGAGAGTGATTGAGCCAAAGTCACCACCCCCGACAGAGGGTCGATCGCGACTCGACCATCGGCCGAATCCAGCAATGAATAACTGACCGTATCGGAACCATCCAGGTCTTCAGCAAAAACGGTTAACCCCACCTGCGTTCCAATCGGGGCATCATGTGCGATTTCGTTGGGCAGAGAGTCAAGGTCAACGATGGGTCCTACTGCATACTCATTGACGTCAAGCACCGAAATAACGATCGCTTGTTGCTGCTGGCTGCCGAACAAGTCGCCGACGGTGACTTGAATGTGGTACGTGTTCTGCTGCCCCACGTCCAGAGGTTGCTCGAAATCTGGAGGGTTAATGAATTCCAATGTTCCGTTTACTTCATCCAGTGCAAATAACGCTGCGTCTGGACCACCGCTCAGTGCGTAGGTGATGCCCATCCACGGGCGATCCGCGGGCTGAACCGTAATGGTGGTTACCTGTGATTCATTTTCGGGGAGTTCCCATTCGGCAGGTGAGGTGATGACCAAAGGCGGGTTATTCAACACGGTCAAGGTGGCGGATTGGACATCAAATTCACCTTCGCTATTTTCAACTCGCAACCGGATTTGATAGATCCCTTCCGCAGATATTCCCGAATCGTTTAAATCTTGCCACGAAAGCGATGTTTGCGGTGAGGAGGATTCGCCGTACTGAATGAAATGACCATCGTTATTGAGGTCCCAACCGTAGGTTAGCGGCAGGCCGGCGGGGTCGGTCGATCCGCTGCCGTCAATGATCAAGCCTTGTCCGATGTAAAGCTGATAAGGTCCACCGGATTCAGCCGTAGGAGGCTGTCCTACCGCAAGGCTTGATCGCCCCAGAGCGATGTCGCGTACCCCAACGTTTGCCGGACCGGCCAACGTGGTTAATGCGGAACCATCGAAGTTTGATTGATAAATCGCATCGGACTGGCGAGTTGTCCATAACAACTGTTGCGATGCATGATCAATTTGCATACGCTCCAAACGAGCAAGGCCACTTACAATCCGCTCGGCATCGGTGCCGTCTAGATTCGAACGATGGATCGAACCGTTTCTCGGATCAATCGAAAGCGTAGGCCTTTCATACCAAAAAAGTTGACCTGCGGCGAAATCGATGTCGAAGTCAAAAATTGACCGATTGCTTGTATGAACCGTTTGACGTTCGGTGCCATCAAGGTTCACACGTTCGATCCTTCGCGTGTGTGAATCATTCCAGTACAGGTGCTGATTCGGCAGATCGACAACAATCCTGTCGACACTTGACAACAAAGGCAGATCAACGACCGTTTGCTGCTGGCTCCCGTCCAGATTTGCCGAACTGATGCGGTTGGTCAGCGGGGAGTTCTCCGCCCAGTAAATCTTGTCTTCACGCACATCGACGACCAAACCTTTAGGGCCGGACAGTCCCGTCACTACAGTCTGAACATCGGTGCCATCGAAGTTTGCACGGCGTATCGAACCCGTTTCGTATTCACTCCAGTAAACCCAGCCATTAACCGAATCGACAAACAGTTGGCTAGGATGCTGCGCTCCGCTGACAATTTCCACAAAGTCCGATGAACCCAATTGCCCCACCTGGATCGTTCCGTCGGTCGCTCCCGTGGCAACAAAAATCTTTTCCATCTGAAACGCATTGGCTTGAAAAGCCCCGCTGTCGGGTCGTCCATCGGCAACAACATAATTGCGAGCATCGACATGAGTCCCTCCCAGCGATTGTGCATGGTCAATTGCAGGACTGCCGACCTGCAACGCATGTGTCCAGACCGTGCCACCATTGTCAGCAAGCGCTGTCAACTTCGCATCAACATTAATGACGTCGTTGTTCTGAAGATACGAAGCATGTACCGGGGAGCCGAAGATATTATTTCCCGTACTGCTGAATGCCCCCGCAATGTCCCTGTCGACGTGTGCGTCATTCTGCGCAACGATACTATTGTTGATCGTCATCGTCCCACTGTAACGGCGGATCCCGCCACCAATATCCGCGTGATTGAGGGTGAATGTAGAGTGGGAAACCTCAGCAGCGGCTTGGGCATACAGCCCGCCACCGGCTGCGCTGGCATGGTTGCCACTGACGGTAACATTGTGCAACGACAACGTGTGCGAACCCGCTGCCTGGAAGATCCCTCCGCCGATTACGGCTTGATTTCCATGCAGGGTGACTCGGTTCAGGCTGATTGAGCCAGCGGCATAAACCCCTCCACCCAGGTCGGTCGCCCAGCCGATACCATTGTCAGCAATGGTGCTATCGACAATCGTCACCGTCCCGACGCTGAAGATTCCTGCTCCCCGAATCGCATTATTTTTAGAGATGAGCACGCGTTCCAGAGTCAGCGTTGCCGACGCGTCGCGAACGAGAATTCCGCCTCCCATTCCGGATTGCCCCGTACCGATCGCTTGGCCACCGGTAATGGTTAGGTCGCGTAGCGTTAGATGCCCACCGGCGTGCACATCCAAAACACGATCAATCCCGTCGCCATCAATGACAGTCTGATATTTCCCAGCCCCGACGATGAACACCTCTTTTGTGATATCCAGATCACCATCCGCGTTCATTCCAAATTGGGTGGAGGGGATCGATAGGCGATAATTTCCCTCTGCCAGAACGATCGTGTCGCCATCGTTCGCCAAAGCAATGGCCTCACGCAGGGAAATCAGTCCATCGTCCGCCACCGTATCATCAAAGGTTGTGACTGTAATCACCGATAGCTTACCATCCCAGTTTTGCTGGACATCCATGGTGAATGCGAGGTCGGTTTGCAGCGTCCCCACCGCATATTCCAAATCCCAATTCGCGTCAAACCGGGAGTTACCAGTTGCATCAACGCTCGCCGCGATATCAGCTCCCGTGATGGCAGCCAATTGATTAACAAACGCTTGGCCGTGATCGCTACCTGCAAGATCGCAACCGTACAACAAGATGTCCGCATCCGCCGTCAAAGAAGCCTGCCAACCCGAGAGCGCGAGTCGATATTGCTCCAGATTGTCTGCGCCCAACCAGACATTACCCAAGCGAAGATTGCCGTGCTCGGAATGCGTTACCATATGTATCGCGGAAACATCATGCCAAGAGGCAAGTTTCGCACTGATTTGCTGGACCCCGTCCTGATCCGCAGCCAAAGCGAGGACCTCGAAATTCCGATCTGTCTGAGCGTGAAGGTCCGCCAACAACGTATCGGTATCTGCAACCAGAGCATCAATGACTACCAATTCTCGACCAGACGTCACAACGACTGAATCTGCCCGGCCGGTTTGCTGCACAGGGCTGACGGTAAGATCATCAAGCGAACCACTATTTTCGTGAAGCGATAGACTGGCCAGTTCCTCAATCGCGTGAGCGATCGCAGTGGCGCTGAGCAGTACCCTTGGTTCCAGGTAGGCTGCGTCCGGGAAGTTCTGTCCCAGTTCCTCCGTTCTGCCTGCGTCACGAATGAATTCCCAGATTTGATCAAACACTGGACGCAGACGGACCATGTGAAACCACGAAGTTTCTCGCGTCTCAGGTTCGCCAAATTCGACCGATTTCCGCGAAAATAACATTGTTCGACACTGGCTGGCAGATTCTTAAAGCGGACACAAACACAGGATTTGCAACTCGGTAAAGCATGTGTCAGGCGGATGTCCTGCAAAGCCCTCGGAGAACCAGAGCGTCGCAGCAGGTACCTCAACGGTTAGTTGCATGGTCCGACAGGAGCGTCCGCAAAGCTGCACAAAAGCCTACGTCCTGCTGAGGCTGCAAGTGAAAGCCCTGGATTTTTTTTCGCAGATTTCCTCGAAAGGGGTCGCATAACTTGTACGAAGCACATCTAACCCCGTTAACCCCGTCGTGCCTTTCGAGCAACGCTCCATGTGAACGGAGAAAGAATTGGATTGCCAGCCTCGGGTGCCGATGCTACCGACATAAAAGAAGCACTTGCCAGCGTTTCGCGGCAGCACTATACT
>SLFV01000380.1 GCA_007124075.1 Roseimaritima sp. | reverse complement strand
CGTAAAGGTACGTGGGGAGAAATCATAAAACAGCATGCCGTGGACCAAGCGACCCACGAACGATCCCGCCTGGATCGACTGTCCGGCTTGCTGTCGCAAGAAGTTTTCCAGCGTTGTCAGGGGGCAAACGATCCCCAACAAAGCTTCGACCACAACAATTCCGATCATGGTCATGTGAATCAGCCGAAACCAGCGATTGCGAACCCATTGCCACTGGAACCACCATCCCGCCAGGATCAAGAGTAGCCCGATGACCACAAAGCCGACGTAACCCAAATGCAGGACGGCAACCAAGTCGGCTAGAAACCCCAGCATGTCTCACCTTTGGAAACCGTTCGGAAATGAATCTGGTTTACGATCGCCGCACCTCTCTGCTTCGCTTTTCCGCCACACTGCCAGCCATTCCCAATGCGAGGGCCGGGAGAGACCAGCGAAAGCACCAGTATTGACGAGGCGTAACGTGTGCTAGAATGGGCGGAAGGGTTGAAGTGATTTTCTACGGAGCCAACAAAAAAATGGGCGGGTGGGAATGGGGTTTGCTTCCCGCACAGTCGATAGGTTAAGGCTGTTGCCACGTGATTCCAACCCCCTGGGAGAAAAGGCTGTAGTGATGCGATTATCGGAAGCTGGATGGGTCTTCGTGCTCTTCGTGGGATTGTCACTGGCAGGGAAAGGTTCAACCGCGTGGGCTCAATTTGGCAGTTTTTTCGGGGGCGGAAGCGTCGAAACGATCGACTTGCCAAACTTCAAAGCGATCGCCCAAGCGAGATTGGCCGCGACGCAGGATGTCGACCAACAACTGCCGGAGCAAACGAAGAACCTCGCTAAAGATTACGTAATTGTGGACGTGCGGAGCGAGCGAGAGGTCAAAGTATCGATAATCCCGGGGGCGATTACCAAGAAACAGTACGAGCAAGCTATCGAGCGGTACAAGGATCGGACCGCAGTTGTCTACTGTACGATCGGTGGACGCAGTGCACAATATGCCAAGGAACTCAAGGGCAAAGGAATCACAGCAAAGAACTTCAAAGGGAGTATTTTGCAATGGGTGCAAGCGGGGTTGCCGGTTGTAACCCCCGACGGCGAGCCGACCAACCGCGTTCATACCTACAGCAGTCGCTACAAAATTCCCGACCGATACGAACAGGTTACCGACTAGCGAATCAGCAGTAACACGTTGCTGATTTCCTCCGCGCCACTGGCAGCCGATGCGGCGGGAATCCACGATTCCCGCTCCAGCGGCAGCAACGGCATCGACTGGTCCGCGTCGACGGTTGGCTGCAGTGCCGTTTGATCTGCGGCAGCTAACGGCCACGCAGATGATTGGGTGCCAGGCCGGACTGGCGATCCCGTCGCGCTGGCGTGAAGCTTCGCCACCGCTTCCAGTAGGCTTGCATCGGTAGCCATGTTCCAACGAATGGTTTGAAAATGCTGATCGTCCCGAAATACATTCAGCATGAAACGATCCAGCATTCGCGCAGACGCTTGGACAAACAAGACCGCAGCATCGGCTTGGCTGTCGCCTGACGTCTGCGCAACGTCGGCCTCCGCGAATAAGCCGACGACTTCCGGCGTCAGGAATCTCTGTTTTTGCATCTCGATTCCCGCCGCTTGCAGGGCCGCAACCACCGCCGCGGTTTCGCGCCCCTTAGCCGTCTGCGTCACCTCGTAAACCAAAACAATACTCATCGGGATTCCTGGCATTGCCGACACCTCGGCTATTGCATCCAAACTTTGGGGCTCTGCCTCCGCAGGAGCCAATTCAGCCAGCGCGGAATCCAACGCCGCCATCCCGGTATCGGCCAGATTCTCCCGAGGGACAGCAGGACCGCCAGCGGGCGTTTGCGACATTGGTGATTGTTCCGTCGCATCCTCACCGCGCTCACGCTCGGCGGCGACTGGCATTTGATCCTCTGCTGGCTCCGCTGACCGATGATCGGCGTCGCTTTCGGGTTGCAGGGGCTGCAGCGCCGTTGTGGGACCCGAACGCCCCGGCCAGACCGCGATCGCGACAAGCATTGCCGCCGCAGTGGCCGCAAGAGTCCACCAAACCGACCGGGGCAGCCGGCGTTTGGGGGGCAACCGCAGCGTTTTCGCAACGGTCATTTGCGGGCTGGCAGCGTTTTCCCCAGACCGTTGTGATTCCATTGCCTGCAATACCCTTGGCAAAAAATCATCCGGCAGTTTCGCATCCTGAAACCGAGGATCGGAGCGCATCGCGACAAGCCGTTGGATTCGCTCCTCCCGCAGACGGTTCAGCAAGTGCGATGCTTGCCGATCGGTATCCAAACGCTTTTGCAACGCCGACAATTCGTCCGTTGTCAGCGCATCATCCAGATACGCTTCCAACAATTCCCGCAGTTGTTCAGTAGGCATGGTCATGCCAGCAAAGCCTGATGAGGTGATGAAGTACGATTTCCGCGATTCGATCCCTTCGCGAAACCGGATGGTTGACACCAGGGCGGCGTCCGTGGATGGTTCTGCAACATCAGATGTCCAGGGAGCCCGGAAAGTTCCACAAAGCGGCCGAGTGGTGCTACCACAATGGAATTTATTTATTCCAAACTGAACGCCTGGGCCTCCAAGCGTTTGGCAAGTCGCTATAGGACCGGCCCGACCGCCCATGGCACAAACTCGTTATCACCTATGCCCAGATGTTCACTCTTGGTTTTTTCCCCACTGGCGACTCGCAGTGCCAATTCAAAAATCTCCCCGCCTACGGTATCGACGTCCCTGCCAGCGAGGATCGTCCCGGCGTCCCAATCCATATCCTCGTCCAGCCGTTGATACAGTGACGTGTTGGTAGCGATTTTGATTGATGGTGTCGGTTTGCAGCCAAAGCAACTGCCACGACCGGTGGTGAACAGAATCAGGTTGGCACCTCCGGCGACTTTCCCGGTCACACTGGCGGGGTCAAACCCCGGGGTATCCATGACCGCCAGGCCCGGGCGGTCGATCGGCTGGGCATATTCGTAGACCGCTTCCAGGGCGGTACGACCACTTTTGGAGACCGCACCAAGCGATTTTTCGGTGATAGTTGTCAAACCGCCTGCCTTGTTTCCTACGGAGGGGTTGTTGTCCAGTTCCTGACCGAACATGCCGACATACCCCTTCCACCACTGAATCCGTTCGATCAATTTTTCGGCGACCGCAAGACTGCGGGCCCGTTGCACCAGCAACTGCTCCGCGCCGTAGATCTCACTGGTCTCCGAAATCACCGCCGATCCACCGCACGCCACAATGCGATCCGCAGCGACACCGACGGCCGGATTGGCTGTAATACCGGAATAGCCATCGGACCCACCGCACTCCAGACCGACGCACAGGTGTGACGCATTGGCAGGCTGGCGACGACACTGGTTCGCCTGGTCCAGCAGGTTTTCCACCAACGCCTCGGCTTTGGCGATAGTACGTCGCGTACCCCCTTCGTCCTGAATCATCAACACCCCCCCCTGATCGCTACCCAGTTGCTGACCTGATGGAGATCGGAGCGGCACGATTTGATGCTGCGCTGCCATGTAGCCGACCGTGTTTTGTTCGCACCCCAGACCGATCAGCAGGGAAGCAGCAACATTGGGATGATGAACCATGCCAGCCAGCGTGCGGCTGAGCATTTGATGTTTCAAACCACCGAACGCCAAGCCACACCCGCCATCGTGGGTAATCGCGATTACACCATCCACATGCGGCCACCGAGTCATACGCTGGGCGTCAAATTTTGCCGCCACCATCCGCGAAACCGAAGCGGAACAGTTGACGGTCGATACCACCAGCACGTAGTTACGGGTCCCCACCTTTCCCCCTTCGCGATGGTATCCCATGAATTCGCGGCGGATTGCCACCGGGGGTTCGGGAGGATCGGTTGATTGGATGTCGTGGATAACCGTGTGCTGATCACGTAAGTTGTGCGAATGCACGTGATCCCCGGTTTCGATTAAACAAGTCGACACACCGATGGGATAACCATACTTCATCACCGGCATACCGGGATCAATCTGTCGCACGGCAACCTTGTGCCCCGCCGGTACCGGTTGCTTGACTGCCACCCGCTGCTGGCCAGCGGTCGCATCGCCAGTAGCGGAGAGACGGTTGGCGGCAACCGCCACATTGTCGGTGGGATGCAATAGGATTAAACGCTGCGAAGTCATGGTTGACCTTGATGGCGGTGGGGGCAGGAGGATGACGGAAGATCAACCGGTCAGCGAACCATGGCGGAACGTCTTGGCCGTCGCGTCTACCTGTGGGTACCTACGGAGCGTGATGTCCGAAAAGCGATTCAGAGAGGCTCTCCGACATTTCCCGCAGCCCCAGATTCGTCGACCGATCGCAGCCAAAATATACCACCCTGGGCATCGGGCAAACCTGCTTGCTGCGACTTTCTGCCAACGACTTCCCCCATGCCAATTCATTGGCGATCCTGCAAGATCACCAACGAAGCCGGATTCGGTCGCCTTCCCGAGGAAAAACAACCGCCCTATACTCTCGCTTGGTGGATGCAAATTAGCGTCGGATCAACGTTCCTTTTTGCTCCCCCTGCCGTGCGTTTGCGATACGCTTCCTTGCGTCTGCGCCGCGATTTGTGGTGCACGGGGGTGCGGGCAGTCAACGTCCAGGCTGTTCCCCTGCGGCACCTCCAGATCAGGGAGTACCGTTTGGATCGGTTTTGAAAAAATTACACCCACGAAGTACTTGCGATGAAAATTCACGAATTTCAAGCCAAGCAGTTGTTTCGCCAGGCAGGCGTTCCCGTTCTGGAGGGAATCGTTGCCAAAACGCCCGCTGAGGCGCACGCGGCGTTCGAGAAACTGGGTTCAAGCGTTGCGGTGGTCAAGGCACAGATCCATGCCGGGGGACGTGGCAAAGGGCACATCGCCGATAATCCTCAGCAAAAAGGGGTAGAACTGGTCCGCAGTGCCCAGGAGGCGCAGGCGGTTGCCGAGGGTTTGCTGGGCAAGACCTTGATCACCATCCAGACCGGTCCCGAGGGTCGGCGAGTGAATCAGATCTTCGTGGAGCAGGGATGCGAAATCGTTCGCGAACTGTACATGGGGATTGTCCTGGATCGCGCGGCGGCTCGCCCCGTGCTGATGGTCAGCAGCGAAGGTGGGGTGGAGATCGAAGAGGTTGCGGAGAAAAACCCGGAACTGATTCTAAAAGAGCATTTCGATCCGGCGGTCGGGATTGATGCGTTTCAGATTCGCAAGCTTTGCAAAAAGCTGGATATCAGTGGACCCGCAGCGAAGAGTGCGGGCCAGTTCATTTCCGCTCTGTGTCGGTTCTATGTCGACAAAGACTGCGCGATGGCGGAGATCAATCCATTGGTGATCGATTCGCAGGGACGGATGTTGGCGCTGGATGCAAAAATCACGTTTGACGATAACGCGTTGTTCCGGCACCCCGAACTGAAGGAACTGCGAGATTTGAACGAGGAGGATCCGGCGGAAGTGCGAGCCGCCGATTCGGGACTGAGTTACGTTACGCTGGAGGGGAACATCGGCTGTCTGGTCAACGGCGCAGGGTTGGCGATGAGCACCATGGATATCATCAAGTACCATGGTGGCGAACCTTCGAACTTTCTGGATGTCGGTGGTGGTGCCAACACCCAGCAAGTCACCGAGGCGTTTCGAATTTTGCTTTCCGACCCCAACTGCAAAGCGGTGTTGGTCAACATCTTTGGCGGGATCGCACGCTGTACGACGATCGCCACCGCGATTATCGACGCCAGCAAGGAAGTCGGCTTCAATGTGCCCCTGGTTGTGCGGTTGGAGGGAACCGAGGTCCAGGAGGGACGGCAGATGCTGGCCGACAGTGATGTCGAAATCATCACGGCAACCGACTTGACCGATGCGGCAAAAAAAGTAGTGGCTGCGATCGCATGATTGCGTCCGGTTGGTTTTGCTGATGTCCTGGATTCTTTCTCCATCCCCGTTTCTGATTCTTTCATTTTTGAATTTCGATGAGCATTCTTGTAAACAAACAGACGCGAGTATTGTGCCAGGGGATCACCGGTAGCGCGGGAGCGTTTCACACCCGGGGCTGCAAGGAGTACGGCACACAGATGGTCGGCGGCGTGACGCCCGGCAAAGGCGGACAAATGGTTGAGGATTTGCCCGTGTTCGACACGGTTGAGGAGGCGGTTCAAGCGACGCAGGCCAACGCGACAATGATCTTTGTTCCACCACCCTTCGCCGCCGATGCGATTTTGGAGGCGATTGATGCGGGGATTGAAATCATTGCGGCGATTACCGAAGGGGTGCCTGTCCTGGATATGGTGCGGGTGTACGAAAAGGTACGCGCCAGCAATTCAGTGCTGATTGGCCCCAACTGTCCCGGCCTGATTACCCCCGGGGAATGTAAGATCGGAATCATGCCGGGTTACATTCATCAGCCCGGCAAGGTTGGGGTGATGAGCCGCAGTGGGACGTTGACTTACGAGGCGGTTTGGCAAACTAGCAATCTGGGCTTGGGGCAAAGCACCTGCGTGGGTTTGGGGGGCGACCCCATTGTCGGGACGAATTACATTGACTTGTTCAAACGTTTCGAGTCCGATCCACAGACCGAAGCGATCCTGATGATTGGCGAAATTGGCGGCAGTGCTGAAGAGGAAGCCGCCGCCTATGTGAAGGCTTCTGTGACCAAACCCGTTGCGGCATTCATCGCGGGGAGGACCGCGCCTCCAGGCAAGCGGATGGGCCATGCGGGAGCGATCATTAGCGGCGGAAAAGGAACGGCTTCGGAAAAGGTCGCGGCGCTGGAAGACGCCGGAATCGTGGTCGCCCCGACTCCCGCCGACATGGGGACCGCGGTCCAGGAAGCAATCGCGCGCGGCCGCTAAGGCCGGCAGCGAAGAAAAACCTACCGGGCAGCTTGCGCAGCGTCGCTACAACTGCTGGCGCCCTTGCACTTCGGCTGGAGGGTAGCGTTTCATCTGCCGCTCGCTCAAAAAGGGGACGCCCCAACTGTTCTATCAGCGCCTTGATTTTCGGCGGCGGGGGTTGGTCCCATGTTGGCTGGGATTGATCGGTGCGGTCGAACCTCGCTGTCGTTTCGGCTTGCCGGTGGCGTAGGTTCGCCTGCGGGCCTGCGGGCCTCGCGTCCTGCTGCGGGGCGATTCGGCGGTCGTATACGCATGGTGATACGGATGATCGGTATCGACCGGGATTTTGTCGCCGATCAGCTTTTCAACCGCGATTCGAAATTCATGTTCCTCAGGACACCCTAACGTCAATGCAGTCCCTTTGGCCCCCGCCCGTCCGGTGCGGCCAAT
>SLFV01000326.1 GCA_007124075.1 Roseimaritima sp. | reverse complement strand
CGCTGGCAATGCAGATGCCGCGTCCGCGGGTAATTCCGGAGGAATTGTTGCCCCCTGGAATCGACGAAGAGACCAAGGCCATGCTTTCTTTCCAGGACTTAAAGCGTCGAATGGACATGATTGGAGAAATACCGTCTCCGGGCATGATTCCGCAGCTTGGACAAACGGAATTGGATCGCCATGATCGCAAGCGATGGCAACCGATCTCCAACAGTTTTTTCACTGCGATCAAGGACCGCTTGCGAGATGAGCAGGCGGAGGATCCGACCAAAGCGTTCATGGGACTGGTGGGGGCGTACCAGGATAAAGATGCAGCGAAATTTAACCAGTCGATCGCCAAGCACATCGATACGATCAAGCCGCGGCTGGCAAGTGACGAAACCGGTTGGCGGATTTCGTTGGAGCGTTGGCTGGAGGTCGCGTGGCCTTCGGGAACGGCGATGATGTTGTACCTCGTTGCTTTGGGGATGGGGCTGCTGTTTCTACTGTTCAATTCAGGGCTGTTGCGGGCGTCAACATGGGCAATGCTGCTGGGAATTTTGGTATTGCATACCGCGGCGTTGGTTATTCGGATCATGATCACGGGGCGTCCGCCGGTGATCAACCTTTATTCGTCGGCCGTGTTCATTGGTTGGGCTTCGGTTTTGTTTGGTATTGTGATTGAGTATTTAGGTAGAAGGGGTGTTGGTAATCTGGTGGCGGCCAGCACGGGGGCGATCACGCTGATGATTGCCACGCGTGGGTTAAGCGACGATGACACGATGCCAGTCCTGCAAGCCGTTTTAGATACACAGTTCTGGCTTGGCACGCATGTGACGACGGTAACGCTTGGATACGCTGCGACCTTTGTCGCTGGGATGTTGGGAATTCTGTATCTGGTGCAAAGCTGGACCAATCTACGGCTGGCGTCGCTGCAAGAGGTCCATCGGATGACCTATGGAGTCACCTGTTTTGCGATCCTGTTCAGTTTCATTGGGACGGTCCTGGGTGGTTTGTGGGCTGACGACAGTTGGGGACGATTTTGGGGTTGGGATCCAAAGGAAAACGGTGCCTTACTGATTGTGATCTGGAGTGCCCTGATGCTGCATGCGAGGTGGGACAAGATGGTTGGCCCGCACGGTTTTGCGACGTTGGCAGTGGGGGGCAACATCATTACAGCGTGGAGCTGGTTCGGGACCAATCAGTTGGGATTTGGTCTCCACAGTTACGGGTTTACCAGTGGCACCCTGATGTGGTTGGGCCTGTTCGTGGTCAGTCAGTTGGCGATCATCGCTCTGGCGTGGTTGATCGGCCCGCGTGGTAGCTCCGCTTCCGACACGCCTAATGAAACGGCTGGCTGAGTATCGACCGTTTCTAGGTCCCGTTCGGTGAACGGTGGGTTTGGATTGTGTCTGGTCCGAATCGTTGGCATGTTTGATTTGAACTAAACTTTGTTTTTCGCCCTGCATGAGAGAGGCAAAATGGCTTACTGCTCGATTGGTTTTCGTTATTTGTCACTTTGTGTCGCGGCGATTAGTTGTTTTGTTTTCGCGGAGCGTGCAGGCGCGGAACGATTAACCCCGGAGACGATGACCGAACTGGGGCGTATTGGTGATGCTGCGGTTTCCAGTGATGGGCGTGTTGCGTTTTTGGTCACCCATTACGATGTCAGCGAAAACACGGGAACAACATCTCTACACCTGCTGGCCCCCACTCCGCCGGAGAGCCTTCAAGCGAAGGTGACCGCAATCGGGTTTGACTGCCCGTTGGCTGCGCAGAAAACGCAAACTTTGCTGAGGAATGTTAAGGGTCTGGGAAATCTAAGCTGGATGAAACGTCCTACGGGTGAACAGCTTCTGTTCACCGCACCGGGGGATTTGGGACAGGATTCAGACGCCCCAGGGAATACGACTGCCAACCCAAGTCATCCAACGGACGCAAAGAAGCGGGCAACCGACGTTGCTGATAAGGACGTGGCATCGGCGGCGAAAAAACCGCAAGCGTGGTTATTGGATCCGGAGACGGGGGAGCTGAATCGACTGACGTACGTGGACGAGGGGATTGCGAATTTAAAGCCCTCCCCGCTCGGTAATGCGATCGCATTTACGATTCGCGTCAAATTGGATGCGACGGTAAACGAGCTTTACCCCGATTTACCCAAGGCCAACGCACGGATTATTGATGGTTTGTTGTACCGTCATTGGAATCAGTGGCACGATTACAAGTACAGCCATCTGCATGTCGCTGGTTTGGACCAGCAGGGAGAATTGAGTGAGCCGCGTGATCTGATGCCGGGAATGCGAGCCGATTGTCCTTTGCCTCCTTTTGGTGGAAGCGAGCAGTTTGATTTCTCGCCTGACGGTAAGGAAATCGCATTGACACTGAAACTGGTAAACGACCCGGCTCAAAGCACTGACAGCGGAATTTATCTGGTTTCTGTCGAAGGCGGAGCATTGCATCACATCACTCCGGGAATGCCGGGGTATGACATGGAACCACGCTATTCCCCCGACGGGAATTTTATCGCTTTTCATTCGATGGAGCGTGCCAGTTTCGAATCGGACCGAAACCGGATCATGCTGTACGATCGCTCGACACGTTTGCTGCGGGAAATCACCGAAGGTTTAGATCAGACAACCCACCGCGCCACGTGGTCGCCCGACAGCCGTCAAATTTTCTTCCACAGTGAAACGCGGGGTACCACTCAGGTGTACCAAATTGATGTTGCCGGTCGACAGGTGAAACCGATTTCTTCGGGGCGATTTGATTTTGCAGTCGTTGACACCTTTGCCGGGGGAGGTGCGGTTTTGGTGCGACAGCAGAACATGCTGCGACCGACGGAACTGGCGGTCATCGATTTGGACAGCAGCGAACTGACAACCATCACCGACGTGAACGGTCGGGCGTATACCAAGCTGGAACTACCCCGGATTGAGGAGCGTTACTTCACGGCCACTGACGGCAAGCAAATACACAATTGGATTATCCTCCCTCCTGATTATGATGCCAGTACGTCGCGGACTTGGCCCATGTTGACGTATTGTCAGGGAGGCCCGCAGGGTCAAATCGGACAATGGTTTTCGTACCGTTGGAACTTTCATCTGATGGCGGCGAAAGGTTACGTTGTGCTAGCCGTCAATCGTCGTGGTCTGCCTGGATTTGGACGCCAGTGGAATGACCAGATCAGCGGTGACTGGGGGGGGCAAGCGATGCAGGACATTCTAGCCTCAACCGATGCAATGATTGCGGATCCAACGATCGACCGACAACGCGTTGCCGCGGTAGGGGCAAGCTTTGGCGGTTACACCACTTATTGGTTGATGGGTAATTCCCCGGATCGTTTTTGTGCGATGATCTCCCATTGCGGGGTCTTTAATTTGGAATCGATGTACGGATCGACCGAAGAACTGTTCTTTGTCAACTGGGATTTGGGCGGGCCCTATTGGAAAAATGTTGAAACCGCCGAACGCTACGAACGTTTTTCACCGCATCGGTTTGTTGGTAATTGGCGGACACCTTTGCTGGTTATTCATGGGGAGCAAGACTTTCGTGTGCCGGTCACGCAGGGAATGGAGGCATTCACGGCGGCTCAGGTTCAAGGTGTCCCTAGTCGTTTCCTATACTTTCCGGAGGAAGGGCATTGGGTCTTGCAACCGCAAAATGGCGTACTTTGGACGCGGGTATTTTTTGATTGGCTGGAACGCTATTGCAAATAGGTCGCGTCAAATTGGTACCTGCCGCGGTCCGATCTGCGGGGCCGAGGGTGCAGGTTTCTGCCCGAAAGTAGGTGAGCATCAATCCATGGACGAACAGAAGACCCATTGCATGAACTGCAATAGTGAAGTCCCTGCACACGCGGCAGCATGCAGGCACTGCGGATACGACGGTCAGGAGGATTTAGAAGACGACTGGGAAGACGATTTCGATTACGATGCATTCGTTGAAGACGAGTTTGGTGATCGTCAACTATCATCCCGAATCCGCCCCTGGCAACAGTTTTTGGCGTTATTCCTGCTGCTTGTGTTTGTGCTTGGTTTCATGTGGCCATTTCTACTTCTATAGCTTTGGGTGGCGATTGCGGTTGTGGCTTCGCCGAACTAGCAAGGGTATCTGCCGCGTCGCTAATGGAACATCGATACCGGCACGACAAAGACCTTGCCATCCCCCATGCGCCCGCTGCGGGCCGCGGTGATTACTTTATTCAGGACTTCCTCTGCCCGTGATTCTGCCACCCACATTGTGATTTCAATCTTGGGCAGGAAAGCCTCTGTGTACTCGTCCGCTTCGTATTGGTCCAAGTAGCTCTTTTGTCGCCCAAACCCTTTGACCTCGACAACGCTGATACCCTCCAAAGGCGCGCGTTCGACGCTGTCCAAGACGCGCTGCGTTAGGTAAGGCTTCACGATTGCCACAATTTGTTTCACGAAACAATTCCTCGTCAAACGGTTCTTTAATCCCCGAAACTTAGCTGATCGCCGCCACGATAAGCCAGTCCTTGCTTGAAATGCTGCCGACAGACAGACATGTATCGATCATTGCCGCCAATTTGAACCTGTTCCCCTGCCTGAATCGGTCTGCCCTGGGGGTCCAGTCGCAGCACCATAGTGGCTTTCCGACCACAATGGCAAATCGTTTTAACCTCGACAAGCGAATCTGCTAAGGCCAACAAATACATACTTCCTTCGAACAAGTTGCCCTGAAAATCGGTACGCAGGCCGTAGGCCAGCACCGGAATGCGAAGCTGATCACAGATGTCGGTCAATTGCCTAACCTGGGTCTTGGTCAGAAACTGAGCCTCATCCACCAAAATGCAATGCAGCGGGCCCTGGACCAAATCCTGTTCCACGAATTGGAACAGATTGTCGGTCTGATAAAAGGTCCGCGCTTCAGACTGTAGACCAATTCGTGACGTCACCTTGCCAGCGCCAAAACGATCGTCGATCGCGGGTGTGAAAATCACCGTTTGCATGCCGCGCTCCTGATAGTTGTAGCTTGATTGCAGCAGCAGCGTGGACTTGCCGGCGTTCATTGCCGAGTAATAAAAATACAACTTCGCCATCGTCCGCCGTTAATCTCCTGCCGACGATTGAGGATTGATCACCGATTCGATCGCGGCTTCTAGTTGTTGCAAGGTTCGCTGGCCACCGCCAATAAACAGGTGCGTCACATTCCCCTGGCGATCGATCACAACGGTCTGCGGGATCGCGGTTGCGCCGTAGCGTTCAGCGACCACTCCTGCTCGGTCCAAGGCAATCGTCGTTGTTAATTTTAACCTTTGCAAGGCTTGTTGGATCTTCTCCGCTGATTCCTGCAGATTGATCGCTAACAACTGAATGTCCTGTGCACCGTACTGGCCGACAATCCTGTCAACCTCGGGCATGGTCTGCATGCACGGACCGCACCAACTGGCCCAGAAATCCAAGACCACGACACTGCCTCGTTGATCCTGCAACCGGTAGCGTTGCCCATCCAGCAAATCTAATTCGAAGTTGGGGGCTGGCTGGCCGATCAATCCTGCGTTCGGACCACTGGACACCGTTGGATTTTCCTTTCGAAAAGCCAGTGGATCGACCGCGTGCTGCAGGCGGAAGTTGGCAAACGGCAATTCGGTGGCGTCGTCCGCAATACGCATCCCGACCAAAATTCGATTCACCTTTGTCAAGTCTTGGCTACACGCACCAAAGATTTCGTTCGTCCCGAACAGGGTCGTCGCTTGCAGACGTTCTGCCCTGAACGACAATCGTCGACCATCCTGACGAACGACCTGAATTAAACCCATCTGATCCGACGGGGCGGCGGACGGACCGGCCGTCTCACCATCCCGTGGCCCCCTGTCGATTTCCTGACGGGTTCCCTCGGGTTTCACTGTCTCATCTTCATGCAGCCAAATAATTTGCGAAACCACTTCCGTTGCAATTGGCTGTTGTTCCAGACGCGATTGTACAACGATGACCGTAGGGTCAAACCGCACGATGTCCCCGCGCAGCCAGTCGCCATTGACCGATCGCAACAAATGTCGGGGAGGATTGTCCCTACGCATTCGTGGAACTGTTAGTAACCGTAACAACCGTGCATCGACTTCGCGTTCGCTCAGGCCTTGACTGTCGGCCCGCCGTGTCGAACCGACAAATTGCATGGGATCTCTTGCACCCTGTCGATCGTCTTCGCGCTGGCCGTTATGCATTTGGCCGTCACGCGACGGGACCCCGCCGCGTTGGACACCGCGCAGTTCCACAGCACGAATGCGAGCATGGGGAATCTGCACCTGTTGGTCGTCTGACAGGCGAACCAACACTCCCGTGGCATCGATTGCCAGCAGTTCACAATCAACGGTATCACCACTGCGCAGATGGAGTTGAGGAAAGCCTCCCGAGTGTTGCGAGTCCGTGGGGAATGAAGCGTCGCCTGCGCCCATCCCTCCCATCCCGCCCATTCTGATACCCGCCTGCGCTCCCGCAATCCGGGGAAGCGGTTTCTGCTCAGCAACTACGGCGTTACCATCGACCTGCAGCGCCACTTGGTCGGGACGGTCTTGGGCAGGTTGATTTCGAGGACCGAGCGGTGTGTCCGAGCGGCCCGCCATGATGCTTTGCGGTGCGTCGATCAATTGGTCAACCGCCTCCAGGTCAAACAACAATTCGGCCTTTGCGTCCAATCGCAACACACTTCCACTTGCTCCCCCATTGGGAACAAATAAAAAGCAACTGTCCTGCCTGGTAGCGGTGGCGTCCAGCAACCGCCCTAAAAGAAACGCCTGCGGGGCCAGTAACGCTACCTCAACGTCATCCTGTTCACTTGATTCGGCGACCGGCCAAGCAGCAAAGTCGACGCTGCGAATGTCATTTATTGGAACCGCCAGTTCGTCGCCGGAGGAGGTCCAAGTCAATTGAATCGTCTCGCGGTGGACACCCCCGAATTCACCCTGCAGTCGCATCCCATCCTGTGTGCTGAGGTAGATCGCTCGCTTCGCCGTTTCCGCACGTGGTTGATCGGCAGTTGGGGCATCGCTGACAATGGACTGCACCTGGGCAAGTGGTACCTGCAACGTTTCCTCCCGCGTTTCAATCTGCAGCTCTCGTGTCTGCTCGGAATAGCTCAGCAACTGGCCTTCCAGCCGTTGATCATCCGTTAACCAAAACGTCTGCGGTGTTGTCCTTTGGGGGGCCAGCAAGCTGGGATCACAGGGCCGAACCTGTAGCGACTCCAAACGCGCGGTACCGCGAACGCAATGAAACGCCAAACCGCGATGTGGCTGCAGTTGACCATCGGTCGGGATCTGCAGCGATGCTGACT
>SLFV01000062.1 GCA_007124075.1 Roseimaritima sp. | reverse complement strand
TCTATATTTCCAGCGGCTATCGCCCCATTCAACCGATTTATGCCATTCGTTTGGATGCCAAAGGTGACCTCACCCTGGACGACGACGTCCATCGTTCCGATTACGTTGCGTGGAGCGAAACAAAAGGTGGCCCTTACATGCCGTCGCCGATCGTTTACGGCGACTATCTTTATATCTGCTCCAACAGCGGCATTTTAACCTGCTACCAAGCGGTTACGGAAGAATTAGCCTACAAGAAACGACTGCCGATGAAAGGTAGCCGGAGCTTCGTAGCATCGCCCCTCGCAGCCGATGGCAAGCTTTTTGTGGCCAGTGAAGAAGGGGAAACAGCGGTCATCCAGGCGGGTCCGACATTCAAACTGGTTGCCAATAATTTCTGCGGTGAAAACTGCTTGACACGCCAGCGATCTCTAAAGGCGCAATCTATGTCCGAGGTCAAAACCCCATCTTCGCTTTCCGGTAGAAATTCAAAGCGTTCGGCTTTGTTCTGCACAAGTGCTTTGGCCCATGACCCGCAGGCTCTGAAACGGCCAGGGGTTCGCGCGCTGCAAGGCGGCCGCGCCCGCCTTGCAGCACTCCCTTTCCCTTGACTTGAGTATCATTCCCCAGTACGTTCGGGCGGGTTGCAGAAATCAAATTTCCTGTCAGCTCAGCACGCTGCTCATCCCCGGCAGCACAACGTCAGCCCATCAAGAGAGAAACGGAGAAAGCATGGAAAACGTCAAGCGGGTATTAAGAAGACTGTTCGGAAAAGAGAAGTCGCACACACGAGCTGCCAGAGTTTGGTCAAATCGCGAAATATCTCGTTTGGCTAAACACGCTGTTGGCGAGGTCATAAACGTCAGTGCGTGGCTTGACGAGGATAAAGAAGGTCGGCACTACAAAGACTACTTCGTCAATGCCACTGGCTACTACACATCGAACTATCAAGGGTGGCGTGGAATTGATGAGCAGAGTGATTTCGTAATAGATCTACAATTGCCTGCGCCAACTGATTGCCTTGAGAAATTTGATCTTGTATTTAACCATACCACACTTGAACATATTTTTGACATACATCAAGCATTTCGCACTCTCGCTACAATGTCCCGAGATTCTATACTTATCGTGGTACCATTCATGCAGCATTTGCATGGACCTGTTGATGGAGATTTCTGGAGACCATCACCTTATGCGATCAGAAAGCTATGCGCAGAAAATGGATTCGAAGTATGTTACGAGTCTGCGGGCCCCATAGGTGGAAAAGTTCGGTATTACCTCTTCTGGGCGAGCAGAGCCCCTGAGAAGTGGCGTGTTCATCTACCGAAAGCGGCAATCAACAGTGAGTCCATCCTCCGAAAGCCTCTCTGATTGCACACTACGAGAAAGTAGCTTGCGCGTCTTTTTTGGCTATCAGCTATCTCAAAGATCAACACTCTACTCGGTTGAGTGCAGGAGCTATCATGTCTGAGCTTGCCAGTCACCTTTCAACTTTCTTTCGACGGAGAAGCTCTCTGCCCGAGCTTTCCCTACAAAATGTAACGAATTACATTGATATCCCAAAGGGAGTTATCGATCTGCAGCGACCATCACTTTTCTCAAATTTCAAGGATGAGATATACTTTTGCGAGGCATTCTTTAATCATTACAGGCGGATTGGTATCGAGCAATTTCTGATCTTCGATGACAGGTCATCAGACGGCACTGACCAGTTCCTTCAATCGCAACCCGATTGCGTAATCATTCGGTCGTCTCTGACGTACGGGCAGAAGGTGCGATTCACATCACTGGACGGAAGGCGGCAAGTTCAACGCGCTGGAGTTGCCTTCAAAAGCCTAATTCCCCATTTATTTTTCGAAGGAAAATGTGTTCTCAATGTGGATGCGGACGAGTACCTGTTGCTACCTGGAGAGGAATACAGTATCTGTGACGTCATTGATCGCCTAGAAGAATCCGGGCATCGTGCCATGATCAGCCCCCTTGTTGAGTTCTACCCACGCCACCTGTCTTTCTCTTGTGAACAGTGTGCGCGTCCGACGGATTTTATGTCCCTTGTGAGCAATAATCGATATTTTCTTCCTGCCCCGATTGTGAATGTTAGTGCAAAAGGTTTCTATAAGGTGTCCGGTGCCACAAAGTCTGAAGAACTTTTCGACCGATTCTCTATCAAGAGATCTAAATGGAGACCCTTCGCACCACGACCCAAGAGTCCAAAAATAAAAATACCGATAATCAAACATGGGAATGATGCTTATAGGATCGGGTCTCATCAGGTGAGCACAGAGGTGTCGCCTGAGATAGTTCTCCCCATAGCGCACTTTGTTTTCACATCAAATTTCTTCGGAAAAGTCGAGCGAGCAGTAAGCTGGAAAAGTCACTCACAGGGCGCGTCGAAATACCGCTATTTCCAACAATTGCTGTCAAAAATGGAACTCAATGGAGATTGTCTGTTGGGGCCATCATCGAGGATTTTTTCTTCTTCTCTTGACCTTCTCGAGACCGGCCTGATGAAGTGGCCGCAAAGCCCGGGTCCACGGGCTCGCGCCTAAAACCTATCGTCCCGTCGGGACTGAGCGTGTCGTCCTGGTAACCCCGGTGACCTACCACGTTCCCGCTGCGGTGTGCGGGCCACTACAGGCTGCTCAGGCAGTACAGATACTCTTTCCGTTGGTCATCCTGGTAATGAGCGACACGGGCGTAGATCCGGCTATCGCAGATCGTTGGAGTGGCCAAGACACTTTCGCCCAGCTCGTTCTGGGCGATTTTTTCAAACCGCTCTGGCGTGGCGAGGAAGATGAAGGTTTCACCTTGTTCATTGGTTGCATAGATGCGGTCTCCGACCATGACTGGCGAACTGCTGAAAGTCCCCCCCAGACGTGCTTTCCATACTTCTTCGCCGGTATCACTGCGGATACACGTCGCGACACCCGCGTCAAGCACAGCAAATAGGTGGTTGTCTTTGACCAACAGAGATGGCACATAGGCGCGAAGGTTGTTTTCCCACGCCAAGGTCCCCGAACCATCGGCCACCACCGCAGAGACATGGTTTTTCGGATAGCCGCCCGATGTAAAAATATGCTTGCCATCGGTTACGGTCGATGTTACGCATTCGGTGGTTGCACCGGAGACCTTCCAGAGTTCCTTACCGGTGAGTGGATCCAAGCTGGTGACCAGATCACATCCGGTCATGATCAATTGATCGTGTCCCGCCACATGGACGATGACCGGAGAGGAATAATTTGGAAGCGCAGGACGATCGCGACGCCAAACCTCGTTGCCCGTTTCTTGATCGAACGCCACGACGGCACCACCTCCCTTATTGTCCGCTGCGACAATGACCAGATCGCGATAAATCGCCGGAGATGAACCGTAGCCTTGATGAACGATGTAATCGCTGATCTTCCGTTGCCATACGATGTCACCATCAAGCGAGAGTGCAGAAGTCCAGACAGCGTTGTCATTGAGAAAATTGATGAACAACAATTGGCCGTTCGTCGCTACGGTCGATGACGCCATTGACGCACGTTCATTTGGCTTGCGATCACCGTTGTGTTCAAGCCCTCCTTGATGCACCGTCTTTTGCCAAATCAAGTTGCCAGTATCACGAGCGAAACAGAGCACGCGCTGTACGTCTGCGTCCTGATCCGCGGTGGCTAGGTAGAGACGGTCTTTCCACAACATGGGGCTACCGTGGCCACGTCCCGGCACCGGCGCTCGCCATAAAACGTTCTCGCGATGGCTCCAAGTCGTCGGAGGGGATTGATCCGGAGCGGCACTACCGTCGCGATTGGGGCCGCGCCACCAAGGCCAATCCGCAGACGAAATAGACATGCTGATGGAAGCGGCAAGGTGCTTCGGGCCAGGCTCCGCAGCGTCAACCTGGGCAGATGAAATTACGGCACCAACAAGTATGCCGCATGAAATCACGAAACAAAAACACGAGCAACGCATGGAAGACTTTCAGGAACAGACAATCGGAAATGGGTACGCATGGCCCCCAGTCCTGAAGGATACCATACTCACAGACGGTTCACATCGGCCACGCGCCTCCCAACAGGGGTTCGATTTCAAACCCCAGCGTCTCGCCCGACGCTGGTCCAAGGTTTTGCCAGCACTTTCATGGCAGCGCGTTCAAAAAGGGTCAGCGCGGGAACCGCTCGGAGGCAGCTTCGTCGCCTCCTCACCACTTCCCGGCCCTGCGCAGCGACGTGTTGATTGAGTCGCGTCAACCGAGTTAAAAGTGGGAAACGATGTCAAGCGAATTAAGCGGTAAGGTCGCGGTCGTCACCGGCGCGGCGGCGGGTATTGGTTTGGCCTGCACGGAGGCGATGCTGGCGGCCGGTGCTCGAGTCGTGGTTGTCGATCACGACGAGCAGGCACTTACGGCCTTGTGCGACAAGCATGACGACGTCGTGATGTTCATGCTGACTCGACCTCGCCATGTATCAATTCGCGATGTGGTCATCATGCCCACGAATTTTGATCTCTGAGATGCCTGGCCAAGTAAGCAACGAAAGGGATTTGGGTTCCGTGGGAAAATCTTGTTTGAGCGAGCGTTTGAGGATGAACCTACTTCCCCGTCTTGCAAAAATCGCATCGGTGTTCGGCATCGTCAGGCTGAACACAGTGTTAGGTGGGATATGGCCTGGACAGCTTCATTACCCAGACCTGGAGCTGTTCGTCGTGCAAGTCCGCAAGAGGAACGGTCCTAGTAGCGGCGATTGGTCCCCAAAATTTTTTCAGACGATCCTCGTGGTCTTGAGCGAAGGGCACGTTGCACACGAGTGATTGGCTCCTAGACAGGCTGCCCGTGGTATGCAATCGTAAGAATCCGTCGCTGAACGACTTACCACCGAGAACGTCGTCGGCTCTGCACCCTCGCTCGTTTCGTTTGCGTTTGCAGGGGCGGGAGAGGCCGCCCTGCGAATCGGGAAACACGCCGGGAACGTTGTTTGTCTTTTAAACGTCCGTAAAAGTAGTTTGTACGATGCTTGACCGAAAGTTCATCTTGGAAAATGCGGATCTGGTAGCCGAGAATTGTCGGCGTCGTGGAGTCGCGTGCGATATCTCGCAGTTGGTTCAGCTTGAACAGGAACGGCTTGGAAAATTGCAGGAGGCCTAGGAAATGAAACGCCGCGCCAATGAGGTGAGCAAGCAGATTGGCAAAGCTCCCGCAGGTAACCAACGCGAAGCGGTGATTGCTCAGGGGCGAGCCCTTCGTGAAGCGAAGGACGCGGCCCAGAAAGCTCATGATGCCCTGGACCAAAAAATCAGCGAAATCCAGCAAACCCTCCCTAATCTAACGCACCCCGAGGCACCCATCGGCGGGGAGGAAGACGCGACCGAACTAAGCCGGGGGCGGACCGCCCTACCACAATTTGGATTCAACGCCGTGGATCATTTGGAACTGGCGCGGATTCACGAGCTATTGGATTTCGAAGCGGGTGCGCGTGTCGCCGGCGCCGGGTTCTATTTTCTTAAAAACGATGCGGTTCTACTGGATCTGGCTTTGCAACAATTCGCCGTCAGGCTGCTGATGGAGCGTGGTTTCACGCCGGTCACGACGCCCGATCTGGCGTTGACGGAAATTCTGCACGGCACCGGGTTCCAGCCACGTGGTCCGGAGACGCAGATATATTCGATCGAAAACTCCGAACTGAATCTGGTGGCGACAGCAGAAATTACACTGGGCGGCATGTTGGCTGGACAAACGTTGGAAGCGACATCATTGCCGCTGCGATTGTGCGGATTGAGCCACTGTTTTCGCACCGAAGCGGGTGCTGCGGGGCGCGCGTCCAAAGGGCTGTACCGCGTCCATCAATTCACCAAGGTGGAAATGTTTGCGTTCTGTTTGCCTGAACAAAGCGATGCGTTGCACGCGGAAATGCGTGCGATCGAATGCGATCTTTTTGATGCACTGGAGGTACCTTACCGAGTGATTGATACCGCCAGTGGCGATCTAGGTGGCCCCGCGTACCGCAAATTCGACCTTGAAGCTTGGATGCCGGGGCGGGGAGATGCTGGCCAGTGGGGCGAGGTCACCAGCA
This sequence comes from Roseimaritima sp., assembly GCA_007124075.1. GTDB lineage: Bacteria > Planctomycetota > Planctomycetia > Pirellulales > Pirellulaceae > Roseimaritima. The sequence goes on along the minus strand of SLFV01000062.1, from coordinate 1,268 downwards.
CCAGCAATTGTACGGACTACCAAGCCAGACGATTGAATGTGCGTTACAAAGTGGCTGGTCAAAAAGGAACGCATTACGTCCACACGCTCAATGGCACCGCAGTCGCCACCGGACGCGCGATGATTGCGGTCTTGGAAAACCATCAGCAAGCCGACGGCTCGATTCGCATCCCCGAGGTGTTGCGGCCATGGATGGGAAAAGACTACATCGCGCGCAAGTAGGCGAGGAGGTCCGCCAACTGTTGATCCGTCAGTAGTTCCGCAAAATTACTGGGCATCAGGGACTTCAGCAATAGGCGGCGATCCTCAATCCGAGCCTCGGGCAATTGCTGCGATTTGCCTTGGCTGTCGACCAACTGGATCAGCGAACTGTTCTCACTTTGCACCATCCCGACGACGATTTGTCCGTCATCGGTCAGGAATTGTGTCACACGAAAGGCGTGGTCAACATTACGGTCAGGTTCCAGAATGTCTTCCAGCAGTCGCTCCAGCGGACGCGCACCTGTCCCGTCCAATTGCGGGCCGACGACTTGCCCGACCCCACGTAATTGATGACAGTTGGCGCAGTGCTGTTGAAAAACCGGAAGGCCAGCCTGCTGATCCCCAACCAGAGACTGCACGCGCGAGCGGGTTTCCTCCAGATGCACCTGTGTCGTCTGCGGAAGTTGCAGGCTTTGCTGACGCAATTGCCGCGCGGCTTGCTGTTGCCCCGCGGTCAGGCGGGGTTGCAATGTTTGCCAGATTTCGTCGTTGGCGAAACAATCCAGCGCCAACCAGCCATTTTCGACCAACTGAAAGAAGCGTGCCAGCGAACCACCGCCGCGTAACCATTGCAAGGCGAATTCGGTTTGCTGACGATTGGATTGCTGATGGGTAATTTGTTGCAAAACTTCTTCAATTGTCCGTGCGTCTTGGCGGGCGAGCGCCAGCAGGGTGGGTTGATCCAGGTTTATCCCCAGCGCACGGAATTGGTCGGCGGCCGCCAAAACCAAAACCGCGTCGACGTGCCCACGAATTTTTGCCAGTGTGGCGGCGATGCTGCTGGCCTGCCCGCCGTCAACGATTCTCTGCCGCAGGCTAGCGACAAGCGGCGTATCCAGTGTCTCCAGACGCCCACGTTCTATCCACGTCAGCGCTTGCCGCAACGTTTGCTGTTGGACGGCCGGATTTAAGAACGCCGGTTGGAATTGCCCGATTGCCAGCCAGGCGTATGCGCTCCGGTCATCCGCGTCGGTAACTTGCAAGTAGACCCGACGTCCCCTCAAATCG
>SLFV01000343.1 GCA_007124075.1 Roseimaritima sp. | reverse complement strand
TCTGCCAATGCCGCGACGCCGGACCAACCAGGGTTACGCGCGGGAGCAGCGACAAGCAACATCACGCCACCAATCGGCTTGGCCGAGACCTCACAGTCCAGACGACCGCCGCCGACGCACGTGCATGACGAACTGCATGCCCGTTGCCTGGTGCTGGACGACGGACAGGCCCGTTTGGCTTTGGTCGTCTGCGATCTGCGGCACATGTCCGCCGATGTCGCCGCAGCGGCCAAGCGGCTGATTGAATCGTCAACCGGTATCCCGCCGCAGTGTGTACTCATTGCAGCGACCCACACGCACACGTCCGGCGGTGCCAAGCTGGAGGATCGCGAGGGCGAGTCGTATTACGACTATAACTCACTGCTTACGCGGCGGATTGCTGAGGGGGTGCGGCGTGCCGTAAATCAACTTGAACCGGCGCGCGTCGGTTGGGGCGTTGCGGAGGAGCCAACACAAGTCTTCAACCGCCGGTGGTTTCTGATGCCCAGTCGAGGGCCGATCTACGGTGCCCATGACAACATCGAGCAGGTCCGAACCAATCCAGGTTACACCGGCCTGCTCCAGCCCGCAGGTCCGGTGGACCCGCAAATCACTTTTCTCGCGGTGCAATCAACCTCGGGCAAGCCGATCGCACTCTTGGCTTCCTACGGGCTGCACTATGTTGGCGGAATCCCCTCGGGTACGATTTCCGCCGACTATTTCGCGATCTTTGCAGACCGTATGGGCGAATTACTGGGTGCCCAGCGGCATCAGGATCCGCCGTTCGTCGGGATCATGGCCAACGGCACTAGTGGCGATGTGAATAACCTTGAACGCTACTCCGAGGAGGAACTGGGAAGGCGCGAACCGCAGCCAAAGAAGCGGTACCAGCCCTATGAAAAAGCCCGCGAGGTGGCCCACCTGTGTGCGGATAAGGTGATGCAGGTGTACCCGAAACTTCAGTGGCATGACCGTGCAAGCCTTTCGTCCGTGCAGCGAACGCTCACGTTCCAGCGACGTTATCCCACGCAGGAGGAAGTGGAGTGGGCTGAGGCGGTCAAGGCGAAGAAAGTCACGCCGATGAGCACCAGCCGATACAGCACCTACCGCACGGTGCTTGCCTATGCGTCGTCGGAGATGCCGCCGACCATCGACGTGATTGTGCAGACGCACCGCATCGGCGATCTGGCTATTGCTGCGATGCCGTTTGAAGTGTTTGCGGAGATCGGACTAGAACTAAAACAACGCAGTCCGATTCAGCCACTGATGAACGTTTCCATCGCCAACGGTTCGCACGGGTACCTGCCGACTCCCCAGCAGCACCGACTGGGCGGCTACGAAACGTGGATCGGTGTTAATAAGGTACAACTGGACGCATCCGAGAAGATGGTGGATGCGTTACTGGAAATGCTGGGCGACCTCAACCTCCCGGGCCCTGCGGAGCAGGAATAGACGGGAGAGGGTTGGTACTTGCTTGTTTTTGCCGCTCGTCTGGATTCGACTTTGGTCGTTTTAGACTTTCGCCGTTTTATTTTAGGCTTTCGCGGCAGGCAAGGTGCCCACTGAATCCTCGTTCCGAGTAGTTGCGCAGGCTGTCGGACTGTTGAAAGGAAGCAAGCGGAAAGCCTGGAACTCTGGAGCCGCTTTCCCTGATGCGAAAACGCTTGCGAATAGGGCAAAAACTGCGAAAGTCGAACTGAGGGCTTGCCTTGAATCATTTTTTCTCATTCGACTGCCGCGCAAGCTCGCTGGTCATGTCGAGCAAGGCATCGAGCATTTTAACCGATGCTTCGGGTTCAAGAAAATTGGTGCCGGGCCAAGTTTCGTAGCCCCCCAGTTCAAAATGCCGGGGAGTGGGTAGGTAGCCGATGTAACCGTGCGCCAGTGAAACCATGAACGAATGGGGTAGCGGACTGCGTTGTTTGTACTCCAAGCCCATTTCCGCAAACGTTTCACAGGGGCTGGTCCCGATGGCGATATCGCCGATGCGGAAAACCTGTACGGGCACCAACGCGGGACCTTTGGCCGCAGCCAACAATTGGACACGCCCTGCGTAGCTGAGGCGTTGGACCCATTCACGCTCGGTGGCAAACTTGGCACCCACCGGAACGTCGCCGCCGGGGACCCGCGGTGCCTGGGATTCCACAGCCTCGGCCCATTGCAGCATCTCCGGGCCAATCGACCGCCATTGCAGTTGCAGTTCGCGTGCGCGGCTATCCAGGCTTACACGATCCTGCCACGATTCAATTTGGTCAATCGCCGCCTGAACTTTACTGGCCACGTCTTCAGCCACCTCGCGCATCTGCTGGTAGGGCACGCGACTGCCACGCGGATTCAACCGGTCGATGTTGTTAATGTCGCCACTGGTGCCGTTGGCCAACAGGGCGACAAACGGTGGGTCAGCGTCACCGCCCGGCTGCCGACGTTTCAATGCTTCGCAAAACATCCCGAAATAATCGGCCGACACGTGCGCCGGGCCGCTGCCGCCCACGTAGTGCAATGAGTAGGCACAGTACGCCGAAAGCAGACGCCCATCGGGTTCGCGAAGTGCGATGATGGAAACCGTCGGGTCAACCGGCCCGGCCGGTTTAACCAGATCAGGGCTGCGGACGGGTGGATTCATTTTCACTTGATCGATCTCGCCGAACGGGTTGGGGGGGACGCTTTCTGGACGCATCCACCAGCGGCGGTTGTGTACCTGTTCGGGGACATCTGCGCGGGTGAAGGCGATCTCGGTGGGCCGCAACAGGTTTAACGCGCATCGCACGCCGTCAGCAATTCCCCGAGCGACGGATCGTTGGTAGTCGTCCAGGTCTTGCTCGTTGGCGTAGCGGTTGCTTCCCAACGCCGTACCGGCCGAATGCGTGTGGGTCGCAGAAATCAATACGTTTTGAGGCGGGATGCCGGTTTCCGCTTCGATCAGCCGCCGCGCCTCCACGCTGACGCTGCGATGCACGCCCAGCAGGTCACAAACCACCAGCGCCAACTGGGTCTGACCGTCATCCAGCACCAAGCAGCGAGCATGCAGTTCGTCGTGAATATGTGCGGCCGGATAGGGCGCAAATCCCCCCACAATCCTCGTCCCCAGCGGGGGGGTGATATTGCTGGTCGCCGCCCCCGCTTTCAGTTTCGAGGATGCGGCAGCCGTGTCGTCTTGGGCTGGCAAGCACGCCGCTGGCAAGGCCAACAGCATGACCAACGCATAGAAGCCTAACATGTTTCGCATGGTTTTTCTATCGATCCTAAGGGGGGTATCCGATCGTGGTTTGGAGTGAAGACATCGCCAATCCAAGTTAATGGTCAATGTGTCCGATACGCAACGCAGCGTGGAGTTTCGGCCCGCTTTGCAGCTAGTTTAGATGCCAATCGGCACCGTCCTCCATGACGCTGGCGTTGATCGCCAGCAGCTTCGCTTTTAGCCGGGCTAGCAGCTCTGGGTGCCGGTTGGCCAGGTCGTGCTGCTGCCGCGGATCTTCCGCTAAATTGTAAAGCCGATAGTTGGTGTAACTTCCCGATTTGATTTTGGGAATCCACTCTTCCTGAAACATGTTGTTTGTCGACAACGCGTAGTCGGGATCCGCGACCAGCGAGTAGTCACCGTCACGGATTGCCACGATCGGCCTTGCCTTTTGCAAATGCCAAAACAAAGGCTGGTGACGCTGGAAGGCTGGGGCGCTGCCGGTCAACAGCGGGGTTAGGTCGGCACCGTCGATGTGACGGTCGGAGGGGGTGGCGATTCCCAGCAAGCCGCACACCGTTGGCAGCACGTCGACCAATCCCGCCGGTTGTCGTTCAACCGCACCCTGCGGAATCCTTCCCGGCCAGTAAAAGATCCCGGGCACTCGAATCCCGCCTTCCCAGTTCTCGCCCTTGCGGCCACGCAGCCCTCCCGTGCGATCATCACGGTAGCTGCCGTTGTCGGACGCATAGATGATCAGCGTGTTTTCGCAGCCAGCGTCGATTTGTTCCAGCTTAGCAAGCAGCCGCCCAATCGCCTTATCGGTATTGTCGATCGTCGCCGAGTAAACCGCTGCTCGGTCGTCCTGAGCGCCATACTGGTCAACAATCTCCGAGGGTGCCGCGATCGGTGCGTGGGGCTCATGAAACCAAACATTCAAAAAAAATGGGGCCTCGCTATCACCGTGTGACTCCAGCCAGCCGATCGCCTCATCGATCACGATGTGACAGGAGTAACCTTCCAGTTTGCCCACCGGATTGCCATTGCGGATGAAGTTATCAGGGTCTTTGTGGCTGGGCGAAGCGTTGTTCCAAGTCGCAAACCAATAGTCAAAACCATGCTCTGCCGGTGTGGGTTTTTCTCGTTGCCCGGTTGGCAACCCAAGGTGCCATTTGCCGACGTGGGCGGTCGCGTACCCGGCCTGCTTCAGGATTTCGGCCAGCGTGATTTCATGTCTCCGTAGGTGTGAATTCTGGCTCGGATCGTGGATCCAACTGTAGACCCCAGCCCGAATGGGGTGGCGGCCGGTTAACAACGTCGCTCGTGACGGCGAGCAGACCGCGGAGCCGGAATAAAAATCGGAAAAACGGACCCCTGCTTTTGCCAGCGCGTCAAGCGTCGGTGTTTGAACCGGACCGCCATAACAGCCCAGATCCTGGTAACCCAGATCGTCGGCAAGCAGCATCACGATATTGGGTCGCGGGGGCGCTGCCGCCGCAGGAGCGAACAGTAAAACGGTGAGGGTAAGCGAAAAAAAGATTGACGGTGATGGCGGAGGCATCGTCTAATGTCCTTGTGGGTCAGACCTAGGAAAATAAGTCGCAACGTTGAAGTCCCAAGATGCAAGGCAGTTTATTCAACGGTCCGGCTGTAGTATAGCAACGTCCGCTCCATGTCTGTCCTTTTTCGTTGTCGCTTTGGGCCCCACGCAGCGGCACTCGTTGGGAGGGATTTCTGACGCGGCGTGTTCGCCTCTCTGATCTGGCGGGATGTAAGTTGGCGGACGCGACGCGGCCATTGAGAACCACTTTCTGCTTCGTTTTGGCACAACCTTCGCCCTTGCCTCGCTCATGCTGCTCTTTGGGCATCGGGTTGACGTGCAGAGGGCGCACGCCGAAACCGGCGACCGTCGCCATATTGTCTTGATCATCGCGGATGAACCGCTCTGTACACTTTCTCGTGTGCAGATCATGGCCGGAATTTACAACAGTCGGAACGATGTGCGCTTTGGGTTGCTGCAACCAGGGGCCTACACCTTCGCAAACCTGCTGCGCGATGCGGGATGCTCAACGAAATCAACCGCAAGGAGGTCGACTTCAAGGCATGACAGTATGGTTGAGCAAAACCGCAAAATGCGGACTCAGAAGCACTTCGTCGAAATAGTTGCCTACGTCAACAAAATGGTCGGAAACGTCGTGGACGCTTTGGGACGAAGCGGCCTTCGCGAAAAGATGTTGCTCCTGTTTACCGCGGATAACGGTGCTTTCGTTACAACAGGTTCATAATGCCCAAGTGTTTAGCGATCGCGATCGGTGAATGCTCGCGCAGTAACACGTAATCGTCCAGTGCATCGGGTTGTATCGCCTCCTCGAACCAATAAACGTCGCAATTGGCCAGATCGCTCAAAAATGTCTCGCGCAGCATTTTACGGACTTGCTGCTCCCCAGCACCCCAGATCTCTTTGACGTCGTGAAAGTGCTCTTCGATCGACCACCGATCCGATACCGTCTTCAGGATCAGCTCGACACTCATCGATGCGTCTGTGCTGATGTATGCCGCCCAATTACCATTGGCATGCTACAGAATAACGACCCGAACCATGCCGCCGACAACTTGACTGGTCGCCAACAATGTCTTGTATCGGCCCTGGGTCATCTTGCCGCGGCATGCATACTCGATCGATTCCCATCCACGGCGACTAGACGCTCGCTTCTTCAAGCTGATCCGGTTCTTTCCGTACTTGCGAGGACGCCCGCGTTGCCCCTGAGTGTTCACCGGAAGATCAAACAGTTTGGCGTCGCTGCGGAGCCTGGTCACGACGGTCGCACCGCTAGCAATCAACGGACGCACCAAAGACGACGCTGCGACTCTCACTCGTCTTCACGCTGCAATCGCGGTGCAGAATAGCCCTGGCTGCGAATGGTTTGTAGAAGCGTTTGCAGTTGAGCGACTTTTTCCGAATGGGTCGCGGCGAGATTGTGACGTTGCGGCAGGTCATCCTTGAGGTGATACAGTTCCACCGGTTGATCATCATCGGGTGGGTATTGACGGCGGGCCTCCCAATTCGCGTTGCGGCGAGAAACGTAACCGTCTTCCGTATTGATCAACAACCAGTCTTGATCACGGATAGCGTAGCGATTGACACTAGTGTTGTGAATATGAGTAGTGCGAACTGCCGCCACCGCTGCTCTTAACAAGGGAAGGAGGTCATGGGAATCCTCGGCAGCGTTATCGGGAAGTGCAAAGTCGATCGCCGCAGCGATAGTCGCCATGATGTCAACTTGAGAAACCAGTGAGTCACAGACATGGCCCTGCGGCACGACGCCGGGCCATTTTACAATCATGGGGACTCGATGTCCGCCCTCATAGATATCACGTTTGAGACCACGTAGCGGATCGGAGGACCAATGGCCATATTTTTCATCGCGAGCATAGGCATAATGCTCGGGACCATTGTCGGCCGAAAAGATAATCAACGTGTTCTGTGCTTGCCCTGACTCTTCCAATGCCGTTAGAAGTTGCCCGATCGAGTCATCGGTTTCAACCACAAAATCGCCATAGGGACCAGCTTCCGACTTACCATCGAACTGATCATTAGGAATGATCGGTGCATGGGGTGACGGATAGGCGAAGTAGAGAAAGAACGGCTCTTTTGCTCCTTTACGTGAGCGGAGAAAGTCAATGCCGCGTTTGGTGGTGACCGGAATATTCTGGTAGGGATCCCAGTGACTGATCATCGGTCCTGGACGACACTCCCAGTTTCCTTCTTTAATGGGCTTCCATTTGCTAGTGTCCAACATCGTGTCAGGAGCTTCCACGACTTTATCATCCTCGATCCAGCAATAGGGAGGAAAATTGATCACCGTATCCCCAAAGTAGTGATCAAAGCCGTGCGCCAGAGGACCATCGGGAATCGGCTTCGACCAATCAAAGGCCTCTGGCCCCCAGGCCTGCTGTCGCCCTTGAGCACGCGGTTTGGCACCCGGCACTCTGATGGCGTCCCAATTCCAGCCTAGGTGCCATTTGCCAATGCATGAAGTGACATAGCCTTTCTCCTTGAGCATCGCCGCAAGCGTTAATCGCTCGGGGGAGAAAACGGACGCACCGAAGGCATTCACGATCCCGTGAAAGTCACGCCAATGGTGACGTCCTGTCAATAATGCATAGCGACTAGGCGAACAAATGCCGGACGAGCTGTGGGCGTCGGTAAACCGCATTCCCTGTGCGGCAAGGCGATCAAGGTTTGGCGTTGGAATTTTCG
>SLFV01000444.1 GCA_007124075.1 Roseimaritima sp. | reverse complement strand
TCGTTCCAACCTTCCGTGAGTTCGAAGTCTTAGAAAAACCGAAGGGAACATCGTTTTTGACTCGCAATTTCGATGTCCCGCTGATGCAGTTATCTTCGACGACCGGTTTGACACCTTAGGTCACGGCAGATTGAAACGTTTCAGGTGCGGACGTTTTGTTGTACCCATTCGGGTGCTAACAGCCAGGTCAGCAGGCCCTTCTGGGAGTGCATGCGATTACCCGCCTGCTGGATGATCCTGCTTTGCGTTCCGTCGATGACTTCGGCTGTAATTTCTTCACCGCGCACGGCTGGCAAACAATGCAGCACGCATGCCCGTGGCGGGGCGGCGGCCAGCAACGCGGCGTTGACCTGATACGGCGCAAACACCTTCCGCCGCTCCGCCTGCTCTGCCTCCTGCCCCATGCTGGTCCAAACATCAGTGTAAATCACGTCGGCATCGCGAACCGCTTCAACAGGGTCATGCACCTGAGCAAGTTGAGCATGAGGGTACGTCTGCTGGATGCGATCCATCCAAGGCTGATCGATCTCATAACCCGGGGGACACGCGAGCGTGAATCGGATTTCCAAGATGCCGCTAATCAATGCCAGCGACCGAGCGACATTGTTTCCGTCTCCCACAAAGACCAAGTGCCGACCGGGTAAGACATTGACGTCAAACATCCCGTCGGAACTGAAGACTTCGCCGACGGTCAGGATGTCCGCCAGCGCCTGGCACGGATGGCTTAGGTCGGTCAGCCCGTTGATCACATGCACCGCATTGTATCGCGCCAGTTCCGTGACTTTCTGGTGAGATTTGGCGCGGCAAATCACGACATCCAAAAATTGCCCAAGGACTCGAGTAAAGTCAGCCGGAGATTCTCGTTTTCCCCAGCCGACATCGTCTCCTAAGAAGAGACTGCCACCCCCCAATTGGTTCATTCCCGCTTCGAAGCTGACCCGAGTCCGCAAGCTGGGCTTTTCGAACAGCAGACCCATCGTATGGCCCGCCAAAACCGACGGTCGTTGGCCTTGTTGCAGCAACTGCTTCAGGTGTCGTGATGTCCCCAGGATCGTGCGGACGTCGTCAGCGTAAAGGTCAAACAGGGTTAGAAGGTGTCGCATCTTTCGTCTTCTCTCGAGGCGTTACGTTCCCGCGGGCCGCGGTTAAGATTAGTCATTGTCAGTCCGGTCGGGGCGGGTCGCTTGTGTCGGCTTCTCGACTGCTCGGCAATTCGCTTGGCTCGGTCCCACCTGAGTCCGCTGGTGAATCATCGTCGGCCCACCCAACAATCGTGGTCGCTTGGTGCTCCCACGCCTGGAAGACGTTACGGAGGCACTTCGCACAATGTTCCAGCGACTCCTGGTCGATGGTTAATGCGGGTTGCAATAGCAGTGTACGGGGCCCCGCCGCGCCCAGTAGCACTCCGGCTTGCAATAATTGACGTTGAACCGCCAATGCCTCCAGTTCCATTTCCAGGGAGACCATTAATCCGCATTGCCGAAACTGACGCACAAACTCGAAATCGCTTGCGATCGGATCGATTAACTGATTCAGGAATTCAGCCTGGGAACGGACGTGTGACAAGACGCCTTGATTCCGAATAGCTTGCAGCGTTGTGATCGCGACCGACATTACCAGCGTGCTGATGGGCTCGCAGCGCAGCAGCGGGTCGCTTGCCAAGGCGATGATATCGTCATTATCCGACAACACTGCTCCGATTGGCAATCCACCGGCCAACCCCGAGGCGAGGACTATCAGATCGGGGTTCAGATCGAAAGCATCCGAGCAGGTCAACTGACCACTGGCACCGATTGGAAGCTGAGTTTCATCGACAATAAAAAGCAGGTCGTGCTGGTCGGCGATGCGTCGCAATTGCTTCAAAAAGCCGTCGGGATACAAATCAAATCCGGCGTGCGTCAGAATCGGCTGGACCAGGATGGCCGCGGTCTGACCGTCGATTGCCGTTGCGACCTTCGCCACGTCATCGCAGGGTTGATGCAGGAAACCCGCGACCAAGGGGCCCAGGTTCTCCTGCGCGTGCGGCTCGCCTGACGCCGATCGCAGGGCCAAGGTCCGGCCATGATAACTGCCGGTCAGTGTGATGATCTTGAACTTCTGACCGGCGGATCGTCGTCTGGTCACGGCGATGGCCCATTCCACAGCCAGATCGGCACCCGGCAGAATCGCCGCGACGCAATGACTCGTAAAGGGTTGCAAGCTGGCGTCAAAGTCCGCCCGTAGAGTCCCGGAATCATGCGTGCCCAGCAGTGAATCCCGGTGGTCAAGCAATGTTTTTTGCAGAGCGGTCGCGGAGTGTCCCAGGATCGACTGCCGGTTTGCCGCCAGCATGTCCAAGCAAACACTGTCACCCTGATCCCACAACTGCGAACCTTGTCCTCGCGACCACGTAGGCCAATCATTTTGGATTGTTTGTTGATCCATGGGCTGTCCGCACTTTAGAAAACAATTTACGGAACGATCTGTGTTCCAACGCCGCTGGTGGTGTATACCTCCAACAGCAGTGAATGTCGCAAGGAGCCGTCGATGATGTGAATCTTACCGACGCCACGATCAAGGGTTGCCAAACAGGCTTCGACCTTCGGGGTCATCCCACCTTCAATAACCCCGCTGGCAATCAGTTCCCGCGCCTGGGTAGCGGTCAGCGAATTGATCACACTGTCCGGGTCATCCTTGTCGCGACGAACACCATTAACGTCACTTAAAAACACCAGTTTTTCGGCACCCAGTGCTTGGGCGACCGCCATCGCCGCCGTGTCAGCATTGACATTCAGATGCTGGCCATCCCCTTCATCAATGCACATCGATGGGATCACGGGAACCTGATCGGTGTACAGCAGCCCTTCGATCACCTGCCGATCCACTCTGGTCACCTCGCCCACCAAGCCCAGGTCTTGTTCCGTCCCAGGCAACTGCAAGCGACGGCCGAAAAGCACGTTGGTGGTATGTACCGAAAGGTTCATACCACGGCCTCCCAGGTATTCGATTTGCTTTGTAACATATTCGTTTAACTTACCCGCCAACACCTCGCGGACCACGTCGCGAGTCGTGGCGTCGGTCACGCGTCGGCCCTGAATAAACTGTGGCGTGACCCCGGCCTGCTCCAACGCGCGACTAATCGCCTTTCCCCCACCATGCACGACGACCGGACGCATACCAACGGTTTCCATGAAAATCACGTCCACCAAGATATGCTGCAGCGCGATCTCGTTGTCCAGCAGGCTGCCCCCCAGCTTGATCACGGTTGTCTTGCCGCGAAACCGCCGGATCCAGCCCATCGCTTCGATCAACGTATTGGCTTTGCTGATTGCTTCATTCACGCCTGGGCAGCTCCCGCAAAAAAAGTGAATCCCACGTCACGATCGTGTGGTGTTGCGGTTGTGTTCATGACTTCTCAAGACCCCGTATCGTCAATCAACCAGGGCTAACGCCACAGGACCTATGCGTTAACAACCCCTAATCGGCCCCATGTCCAACCTTTGAATGATCGCCCAGAACCAACCGGCCCCCAAGCACACGCGAAGTTGGCATCCCAGCCGTGTCGAAGACCTAAAAGCTGACCAATGTACGGGGCTGGGTGAAACCCTGTCAATTACGGGGAATTCGCCGCAAGTTTCTCCAGATACTGGTCCAGCCAAAAAAGAATGTCCTCCACGACTTCATCAAGCGGTCGTTGGTCAACGGAAACCTGGTGGTCAGCAACCTGGCGGTACAGCGGTTCGCGTTGACGCAGTACTTCGGCAACCTCGTCCACGGGCGGCCTGCCCGTCAAACTAGGCCGCGCCGCACCGGCTTGTTGGTCGGCCATGATCCGTTCCGCAAGAGTGGCAGGTTGTGCCACCAGCCAGACGCAGCAGCCTCTTTCGCCGATCTGCCGGCGATTATGCGGCCTTAGGATCGCCCCGCCTCCCAAGGCAATGACGGCCGGATCAGCAGGTAGGGCCGCCAAGGCTGCCGATTCAAGATCGCGGAAAGTCGACTCGCCCTCCTGAGCAAAAATTTCGGCGATCGGCTTGCCAGCCGACTGCACGATTTGCTGATCAAGATCGATCGCTGGAACGCCCATTTCTAAAGACAATGCCGCCGCCACCGTGCTTTTTCCACTGCCACGGTAGCCGGTTAAGTACAAATGCATCGGGTCATCAGCTTAGGCATGGGACGAGCGTACATTGGCCTCGATGGCCATAACCATCAGTTTACCAACAACGCGGTTGCGCGTACCAGCGGGCAAGCCTCAACGTTGGCAGTTAGAGACTTGCCCGCCACGTGCCGACAGTGGGCTACGCGCTTTTCAAGAATCCTGCCAAGCGATCGCTGCGGTTGGGGTTTTGTAGTTTCTTGACAGCTTTGGATTCGATCTGGCGAACACGTTCCCGTGTGACCTTGAAGATGCGTCCGACTTCCTCCAGCGTGTAGCTGTAGCCATCGACCAGACCGTAACGCAGGCGAATGATTTCCCGTTCGCGGAATGGAAGCGTCTTTAGGAGTTCGTCGATTTTTTGACGCAAGATTTCGTTCCCCGCACTTTTGACGGGGTTGTCATCATCGTTGTCTTCGATGAATTCACCAAAGCTACTGTCCTCCCCTTCGCCTACGGGACGATCCAAACTGACCGGATGCCGCCCAATGTCCATCACTCGACGAACCTCTTCCACGGCAACCTCGGTCGCTTCGGCGATTTCGTCGTAGGTTGGTTCGCGGGACAACTCCTGAGTCAAACGCTTTTGTGCCTGCCGCAACTTGCTCAGCACATCGATCATGTGAACAGGAATCCGAATCGTACGTGCCTGGTCTGCAATGGCTCGCGTAATCGCCTGCCGAATCCACCAGGTCGCATAGGTGCTGAATTTGAAGCCGCGCCGATACTCATATTTGTCAACGGCCCGCATCAGGCCGGTATTGCCCTCTTGGATCAAATCCAAGAACGATAGCCCGCGGTTGCGGTATTTCTTTGCAATCGATACCACCAAGCGAAGATTGCTGCTGGAAAGCTGTCGTTTCAGTGCTTCGTGTTCCTGGAAGTATTTGCGAAACCTGGCGCAACGCAATCGCAGGCTGCTAGGGCTTTCCTGGGTCAACATCACCAATTCCCGCATCTCCTGCTTCAGATCGGCTCGTTCGTCTTCGCTATAGCTGTCATTACCCAGCTCAGCGATACGCCCCTGAATGTAATCCATCCGTCGCGAGATTTCCTCCAGTTGACGCATCAACGGAATCACACGCCGACTGCGCAGACTCAGTTCCTCCACCAACTGCAAACACTTTCGGCGTGAACGCAGGAAACGAGCACGAGCCACCACGCGGGCTTCCTCCTCGCTGCGGTGACTAACCAACAAGGCAAAGTCTTCCTTGTTTTGACGGACCAACATGTCCAGTGTTCGCAGATTATGCGGCATGCGGGCGGAAATCTGGGATTTTGTCAAACGTTCGGTCAACGAAACCTTGATCGTCCGATCAAACGGCAAACGCCCGTCGTTGACTTTGTGAAGACAATCGACGGTCGCTCGCAAGGCATAGTCCGATTCCAAGATGGTGCGGCGGAAACGCCGCCGCGTAATTTCGATTTTCTTCGCCAGAAAAATTTCTTCTTCTCGAGAAAGCAGCGGAATATTCGACATCTGTCCTAGGTACATGCGGATTGGATCGTCGCTGGCTCTGGAAATCTCGCCGCCACTGGGTTCGGCCCCCTGCTCCTCAAGTTCATCGACCGGATCAGAGTCCTGGCCCCCACCCAGAACCAATTCGTTGTTGGATGCAGCACCCAGGGCTCGTGCCTGGCATGGTTCGTCAATCAAATCAATCCCTGTCGCCTCCAATGCCAGCAACAGGTTATCTAGTTTGCGAGAGTGGGTCGCCTCGTCGGGCAGATATGCGTTGACCTGGGCGTAGGTCAAATAACCTTGTTGTTTACCGACAGTGATAAGGGATTGCAGATCGGATGCTTTCACCTGAACTTCCATGACAAATCTCCATTTTGTCGCCGGTAACGAACTACCGCGTAATGCGGAACTGGGCAAGTCGCTACCAGGCATTCTTGGGAAAGAAAAATGTGCCGTGCATTCTGCGCAGGGTCGGGCAAACCGAAATGGGCCTTACCCCGTTGAATGATGGCGCTACAACGATTCAACAGATCAATCGGCGACCGTGGGACCTCCTGGTTATCCCCGCAAGTAATGAGCTCCGGTGCAATGAAGAGGACCAACGATTTTCCTCTCCGCTAAAGGCTGTTTGCTTCCTATTCAATTGTTTTCTCTGGACGTCGCTGAACCTCATCTCGACGCTGGCGTTCGCCTTCGACGATCTGTTGCAGCAACTCGGCGACTTGCGCTTCGTCCTCGTGATCGGCGGTTTGCATCGCGGAAATGTGCTGTCGACGCTGAATCATCCATCGTCGTTGCTCCATCTGTTTCAGCACGCCGCGATATCGCTGATCCGGCGATGCGGTCAACTGTCCCGAACGCTGCTGGACGCGTTCATCCATGGTAACTATCAGACTCCTTAAGGCATCATCTTCACATGCCAACAGGACTGATTGTACGTCCAAGGTTTGACCCGCCAAGTCCAATTCTTGGAAGAAAGAAAAAATTACTCGAGCTGTTTCGGTTTCCAACCAACTGGGGTCAATCGATTCAACCGCGACCGAAGCCAGCTTGGGATCCTCGATCAACAGCTCGATAAATTCGCGATCCATCCCGGCCAGGGCGATCGGACCAACCGGTTGCGTGACGGTACCCGAGGAACCAACAACCTCCAATGGATCGGTCGCCTCAAAGCCACTTTCCAGCAAGGCAGCGTTGGCCCTATCCGCCGCATGAAAAGCAACTCGGCTTAGGGGGGATGGAGCAACCGGGCGTTTGACGCGAGACGAACTAGGCCGTTTTGACTGCGCGATCCGCAACTGTTTTACGCGCTGAGTCAGGCTGTTTTTTTCGGTACCAAAAACACGTGTCAGCCGCAGCAGGATTTGATCGATGCGTAGATCCCCCAAAGGTTGAGGAGCCTGAGCGATTACCGCCAGCATGCTTTCGAGCGCCGCTGCGGAACGATGCGTGTCGCTCAGCAAGTCCACTCCTGCGGTCACGGTCGCCAGCTTATGCTCAATCGCATCAGGGGCAGCCGCCACCAATTCCATGAAGCGCATTTTACCTTCGGCCTGGATGAAGTCCGCAGGATCTTGGTTGTCGGGTAACGTAAGAATCCGCAGATCGACGTCGGCCCGGATGAACAACTCCAGAACCTGGTCTGCACGCCGCCTGCCCGCATTGTCACCATCTAACACCAGGATCACGCGGTCGGCAAAGCGTTTGATGATTCGAATGTGCCCCTCACCCAGCGCCGTACCCAATACCGCCACCACGGGTTCAATCCCGGCCTGGCGTGCCGCGATAACATCGGTGTAACCCTCCATCACCAACACTTCGCCACTTTGCTGTA
>SLFV01000387.1 GCA_007124075.1 Roseimaritima sp. | reverse complement strand
GGTGGTGGTTTCGTTCAACAGCGATGACCGCGAATTGGCGAGGCATCTGAACACCGAAGCGGCAAAAGCGGTCAAGTACGGAGGGGTGCCTGCGGAGGAGGCCTTAAAGTTTGTGACGCTCAATCCGGCCATTCAGCTTCGGATCGATCAACATGTGGGTTCGATCGAGGTGGGCAAGCACGCGGACCTTGTGGTTTGGAGTGGTCCGCCGCTCTCAACGACCTCTCGCTGCGAACAGACTTGGGTCGATGGGGTGCGGTACTTTGATCGGCAGCTTAGCCAAGAATTGCTCGAACGCGACCAGGCGTTGCATGCAAGGCTGGTCCGCAAAGTTTTGCGTTTGCATGCAGATGGTTCTCCAGAAGTAACTGCCAATCGCAATGGTGACCGGTCGCGAGAGAATGTGGCCGAGGAAGACCGTTGGTTGCGATACGATGCCTTCTGTACCGCCAACGGAGATCGCCAGCGATCTGCCGCGCAGCGCGGAGAATTTGAACAGCGCGACGTTAACTTGCAAGAGGAATCGACCGATGCCTACTGAACGTTTATTCGCATGCTCGGTTGCCAAGGTCATGCTGTGGATGACGACGACCGTTGGGTTCGCTCACGATCAGGTTCCCGGAGCGAAACAGCAACAGCCAATTGCGATTGTCGGAGCCACGATCCACGCTGTTGATCAACCGGTCATTGCGGGTGGTACGCTGTTGTTTGAGGACGGAATCATCTCTGCAGTGGGGAAGGAAGTCGATTTGCCTTCGGGGACACGTGTGATCCAGGCGGAGGGCCAGCATTTATATCCAGGTTTGATCGAGGCCATGTCAGACATTGGTTTGCGGGAGATCACTGCAGTGGATGCCACCGTTGATAGCCAGGAACGCGGCAATGTGAATCCCAATGTCCAGGCCCTCGCGGCGATCAATCCCGATAGCGAACTGATTCCGGTCGCGCGGGCGGGCGGCGTGCTGATTGCGATGGCTGCACCGCAAGGCGGTTGGTTGCGGGGGCAGACATCGGTGATTCAACTGGACGGCTGGACGGTGCCAGAGATGGAATTACGCTCCCCTGCGGGCTGCATTGTTTCCTGGCCAGCCATGTTTCCCGCTGGCAAGAATGCGGCGGAACGGGCTGAACGCCATGAACAGAAAATCCGCGAACTGGATGAATGGTTGGCACGTGCTCGGCATTACGCTGCGGCCCGCTTGGCGGCACCCCAGCAGACCGCAACCGATTTACGACTGGACAGCCTGGTTCCTGTGATCGAGGGAAAACTGCCCTGGATTGTCGAAGCCAATCTGCAACGTCAGATCGAATCGGCGATTGTCTTTGCTCAGCGTCAAGGATTGCGTTTGATCATCTACGGCGGATATGACGCAGAGCAATGTGCGCCGCTGTTGCGCAAGTACGATGTCCCGGTGATCATCGGTGCGATTTATCGTTTACCGTTACGGCGACATGACGCCTACGACGCACCCTACACGCTACCGGCTCGGTTGCGAGATGTGGGTGTGCGATTCGCGATTGCTGGTGAAGGGGCCGGCTACCCGGGCGGGGCCTCCAATGCCAGGAATCTTCCCTACCATGCGGCCACCGCCGTCCCGTTCGGGTTAACGCGGGAGGAAGCCCTTCGTGCCATCAGCTTGTCCGCAGCCGAAATCCTGAATGTCGATTCCCTGGTCGGTTCGCTAACCCTCGGCAAACACGCGACGCTATTTTTGGCGACAGGCGACATTCTGGAAACCGAATCCAACGTTACGCAAGCTTTCATCCAAGGACGCGAGGTCGACTTGCGCAGCCGACATACGCAGTTGTACCGAAAATACCTTCAGAAACCGCGGCAGTGACGAATGGACGCGTTGGGGTATTTTGAGGGTTGACCAACCAATCTTGGCCAGCGCGATCAGTCGTGCTGACGGGCGCGGCTAGCGAAAGCCCTCGTTTGCGATTCGGACCTCCGCCAAGGCTGCACGGTACAGACGCCAGTTCTCCGCGGCCTCGTCTTGTAGCAATTGGCCAACCTGCAAACCGGCGTCAAGATCCCTGAGGACCTGTGGCAACGCCCCGATTGCTCCGGGCGCAACCGGGTGCTGGAACCATTCTAGAGTTCCCTTCGGCCCCAAGACACAGAGTGCGGGAGCTTGCTGAATTCCGAAGACGTCTCTGCCAACTGCCTGAGGATCGAGCGCCCAGGGCAACTGGACATTCCAGCGACCCAGCGTAACGTCCATCGCTTCTCCCTGTTCGGCCATCACCAAAATAAACTGAGTCGACTCAACTAGCGTTTTAGGAAGGGCGCGGACAACTTGCTGCAGCGCTAACGCGGCGGCTTGCGATCCCTCGTGACGGGCTAGCCATAACAGTACGGTTTGTGGCCGATCCGAACCCGTTTCCGTGACCGTTGTCCATGATTGGTCTCGGCCTTGGATCACGGATAATTGAAATGACGATGGTTGCCGCCCTACTAGTTCGCTGGGTAGTTGCGGCGGGGGCGGTATGAAGCGGCTAACCCCTTGCGATTCAGTTCTTGGTTTTATAGTAAAGCTGTCAGCGGGTGGGGCTGTGAAAGTGGCGTTATGAAATTCGATGGTCAGGCGAGGATTTTTGATGTTTGTGTCCCGCGCGACCTGGGGAATGATGCTGATCGGCAGTTCAAGCCGACGGATGATCAGCGACGCCTTATCCAGCCATAGCGTTGCCGACTCGGCGTCGCTGCCAATTCTGAGACGCAAGCAGTCATGGTTGCCAATTCTGGACGCGGGAAGTGATTCCAGGGACGCACCGGAGGCCAATAAATCGCCCAAAGGATCATCCCCGGCCAGCAGTTCTAACTGCGGTGGCCTGCCCGCCATCCCCGCACCTGCAAGTTGGGTGAGCAGCGGGTCGCCGTAGACCGCGTCTGCGGAAATCCGTCCTGGCGGCATGGTTTGAAGCAAAAACTGATTGTCAAGGTTATTGGAAAAGTCGTCGATCACTTGGGCGACCAGTCTTCCGTTTTGGACGGCGCAGTCAAGCGTGTACGCCTGCAGGCGAAGTCGGTCGGGAGCCTGAAAACGTACCGCTAGCGGTGCCTCGTCAACTTGTGCGACACCCCGTTGATGGTAGGCCAGTCGCACCACAGCCGCATCTTGATAGGCGGTTGCATCCCGATAGCAAGTCAGGACCTTGCGTAGCAAATGTTCAGGGATTGAGGATTCAGTTTTTACCACATGCGCTGTAAACCCCTGCGCGGGTTCCTCAACGCTGGTTTTCCGTTCCACCGGTTCACACCCGCATACCAGTAAAGCCACCATTCCGACAGGAAAGCAAAGCACGTTTAACCGGGCAGCTTGGGGCATGATATTTCGATCCTGATATCGTGTATCGATCACTGCTGGCAAGTTCTTTCCGCTGTGACTAGGAACAGACTGGTTACCGGCGGGAGTCGCCGATTTTCTGTCGGCCGGGTAAAACTAAGCTACGCGGGATCAATGAACTTTGCTTCCGTCGAACCATTCTACGCCATAACGAACTGCCCTGGCGGTTTCATAGCAATAACGAGACCGCTAGCGAAAGACGATCCGAGGAATATTTTTATGTCATCGCAAGCTTTTGAAGCTGAATTCCAGGAATTGCTAGCAACGATTCCGGAGGCGCTTAGCTGTTTGGCTGAATCAGGCGATCAGCCCCCCGTGGACGCCACGGATGCTGCTCGCCATTCCCTGGAACATCCACTGGACTTTCCGGCACTCCGCCAGGCGGTGATCCCTGACGATCGCATCACCCTTGCTGTCGATCCCAATATTCCCGATCTGCTGTCGCTGCTTCGCGGCGTATTTCAGATTCTGCAGTCGCTGCATCCAGGCGGGGTGACGGTCTTGCTCAGCGAAGAGGCAAGTGATCAAACCGTCGAATTGTTGCGGAAAAACCTCCCGCAGGATGCGGAAATTGCGCGACATGCTGCTGATCAACGCGAATCGCTCAGCTATCTTGCCGCCAATGAATCAGGTGACCCACTGTACCTGCATCGCGCGTTGGTTCAAGCCGATTTCGTGTTGCCGATCGTGGTTGCGCGACCGGCAGGTAGGTTGGATCCAGCTTGGAGCGCGGGTGGATTGTCGCCGGGGTTTGCCGATGTTACTAGTCGGCGCCGTTTTGGGTATGACCGCCAGCATGGTCGCTCCGGTGCCGATGCGGAAGCTTCCGCGGTGACATGGCTTCTGGGGGTGCAGATGCTGTTAGTGGCGGTACCGAATCGCCAAGGAGAATTGCAAAGGATCCTGGCTGGTACGCCGGTCGGGATCGCCAATGAACTGTCAACATCGCAACGATTCGCAGCAGCCGAGGGATCGACAGGCGGTGACAAGAAGGATAATGATCTGGTGGTGGCGGTAATTTCTGGAGATCAGCAGCAGCAAAGTTGGCAAAATGTTGCTCGCAGTCTGCAGGCCGCTCAACGACGTTTGCGTCCAGGGGGGACCGTTGCGGTGATCAGTCAAGTCTCCACGCCTGCCCGTGGCTCATTGGGTTGGTTGCAAACACAGCAGACCAGTAACGAACAGCAGATTCGCAAGGAGTTGTCGAAGCAGCACGACCGATACTCCCACGCAGCTGCCACGTTGCTCGATGCGCAGCAGGAAGGGCGAGTCTTGTTGCTGTCGCGGTTACCCGAAGACGAGGTTGAACAATTGGGATTCGGGGTCATTGATAGTGTGGCTGGTTTAAAGCGTTTGATCCAGCAACATGACCAAGTGTGCGTCCTGTCTTCTGCTCAGTTCAGCGATTAACGTGCAGCGATTAACCTTGACTGGCCGATCCAGGCCAGCCATGCTCCAGTACTTGCTTCATCGCTTCCAGCGTTTCTTTGCTGACGTGATGTTCAATACCTTCGCTGTCAATGGCTGCGGTTTGCGGGCTGACCCCCAGTCGAATCAGAAAAGCCTCTACAATTTCATGCCGTTGTTTCGCCTGCATCGCTAAGCGACGACCTAGTGCGGTTAGCTCGATCGGCTGATAGGGACTGGTTGTGACCAGCCCGTCACGCTGCAGCCTCGCGACTGTGTTGTTGACTGTCGCATGCGTCACGCCGAACAGTCGTACCAGGTCGGCGGCGCGGCATACACCACGCCGGTCAATGACCTCAGCAATCGCTTCCACGTAATCTTCAGCCAGTTCGCTGGCATGATCTTCGCGAGTTCGTTGATGAGTTCTGCCAGCCAATGCCTTCGCCTGAGTCGCTGAAAAAGCAGGAAAATTGGATCACCGGTCCACTCGCATGCTTTGATATAATATCTTAGAGGATGGTTATCCTACCATGATGCTCGCCCGCGATCACCCCGCCGCTGAAAGCTGTCTGATGCCTCGTCAACTATCCCCTTTGCTGCCGTTGGCCGGTTGGCTGCTCTTGCCCGCCTTCTCGCTCCCGCTGTTTGCGGAGCAACCGCTTCGATTCAACCGCGATGTTCGCCCTATTCTGACCGATAAATGTTTCGCCTGCCACGGATTGGATCAAGCAACCTTGGAAGCCGATCTGCGGTTAGACGATCGCCAAGCGGCGGTCGATGCGGGCGCGATCGTTCCGGGCGAACCGGAGCAAAGCGAGTTGATGATCCGGATTCAAACCGACGACCAGTCGCTGCGGATGCCGCCCGCTGAGGGGCATAAGCAATTGACGAAAAATGAGGTCGATGTGCTGCGAAGATGGATCCAGCAAGGCGCGGAGTATGAATCGCACTGGGCCTACACTCCCATGCAGCGAATCGAACCGGCTGAAGAATCCGTCAGAGCGCATTGGCACCCGATTGATCGTTACATATCCGCGAAGCTTCGCGAAGTTGAAGTCGACCCACTTCCACCGGCCGATTTGGTTACTTTGGTGCGCCGTTTGATCTACGACCTGACCGGCATGCCTCCCACCATGCAGGAGGTTCAGCAGTTTGCTGAGGACGTTTCTCCTGCGTCGTACGACAACTTGGTTGCACGCTTGCTTCATAGCCCACGTTACGGTGAGCGGATGGCGGTTTATTGGCTGGACTTAGTGCGTTATGCCGACACGGTTGGTTATCACGGCGATCAGGAGGTTTCGCAGTCGCCCTACCGTGACTACGTTATCAAGGCTTTCAACGAAAATCTTCCATACGATCGTTTTATCCGCGAGCAGTTAGCCGGAGATCTCCTGCTCGATGCTACGCTGGATCAACGCGTCGCCTCGGGGTACAACCGCCTGAATCAAACCACGGAAGAAGGGGGGTCGCAGGCGAAGGAATATTTAGCCATTTATTTTGCCGATCGCGTGCGAAATGTGTCACAGGTGTTCATGGGGGCGACGGTTGGCTGCGCCCAGTGCCATGACCACAAATACGATCCCTACACGCTCCGCGACTTTTATGCGCTCGGGGCATTCTTTGCGGACTTGGACGAACGGGGTGTTTATGGTGCTCGTAGTCGTCCTCCTATGATCGCCGTTCCCAGTATCCAGCAGCAGCAACAATTGGTGAAAATCCAAGCGGAACTGGATGCACTGAAACATCGAAGGGTGCAGGTTCAGGAGTCGTTATTGCCTAAACAATCGGCTTGGGAACCGCTTGCCCGTCAGCAAACCGATGCGTTGAAGGAGCAGGTCCAGGTCTGGATCGATGATGACCAGGACACTGGCGGACGACGCGAAGGGGAGTGGAATTTCATCACTACCGATCAGGGGCCTGTGTACCGTGGAAAGCAAGCACGGAGGCAGCAATCCAACCAACTAGTGCAACATTTTTTCCTGGGTGCCGAACGCAAGGTTACCCCTAGTCCCGGAACGAAATTTTACGCTTGGGTGTTCTTGGATCCCGCCGACCCGCCACAAGCGGTCATGCTACAACTCAATGACGGCCAGTGGGATCATCGCGCGGTCTGGGGAAACGACGCAATTGGATATGGCAAACGAACGGAAAATTGGGCGGGTTACCAGCGGCAGGGTGAACTGCCACCGCTTGGCCAGTGGGTTCGTCTGGAAGTTGATGCCGAGGAGATCGGCTTGAAGCCAGGCAGCGAGGTGTCGGGGATGGCCTTCACGCAATTTGGCGGCACTGTTGATTGGGACCAGGCAGGTTGGCTGACCGCCGCAGCAGGGCTACCGCAGGTCGTTGCGGACGCCCTGCAAGTCAATGCCGATGCTCGCACGCCGGATCAGGCGCGAGCACTAACGCAGTATTTCATAAATCAATCAGACGAGATCATTGCGCTGGATCAACAGCGGGAAGCATTGCGGGATCAGCAACGGGGCATCGAATCGGAGCTGGTGCAGACGGTGGTTTCCAGGTCGGTGACTCCGCGTCAGATTCGTGTTCTACCACGCGGTGACTGGATGGATGACTCGGGTGAGGTTGTGCTGCCCGCGATCCCCGCCTACTTTGGCGAATTATCCAGTCAAAACGAACCGTTAACACGATTGGATCTGGCCGATTGGCTTTGCGATCACGATCATCCGCTAACCGCCCGAACGATGGTGAATCGGATCTGGGGGCTGCTGTTTG
>SLFV01000574.1 GCA_007124075.1 Roseimaritima sp. | reverse complement strand
TTGGTGGTTTGGGCGGGCGAATTTGGGCGGACGCCTTTTGCCCAGGGTGCCAACGGTCGTGATCACAACCCCTTCGGCTTCTCAATCTGGCTTGCCGGTGGCGGTGTGCGTGGTGGGTATGTGTATGGGGCGACCGACCCCTGGGGGTACAAGGCGATCGAAAATCGGACCGAGATTCATGATCTGCATGCTACAATGCTGCATCTGCTGGGGGTGGATCATACACGGTCGACGTATCGCTTTGGTGGTCGTGATATGCGGTTGACCGATGTAAAGGGGCATGTCGTGGAATCAATCATCTAGTGGCCATTTGAAAGAGGGGCTGCCGCCTCGGCCACGCGGTTTTTTAATGTCCCGTCAGGCCTTCAAAGAGTCGGTTTTTTAGAGCCCCAACGCCACCGTACCGACGTTCTGAATCCGCCTGCTACGATCCCCGGCAGGGGACTGCGGGGAGTCGAGGTGGTTGCGATTCTGACCCAGGTGCAACATTATGCTGTCTCGAAGGCTCGGGATCGGTGCGTAAAGAATGGGTCGCATTTCATTCCCCCGCCCATGCCTCGTGCCGTGGGAATAGCCGAGGGAAATCTCCTGTCGTTTATCGATTCACGATCGGCGTTCACCGCTGGTTGGGGTAAGCCGCTGCATCGCTTGCAAGACATCCCCAAAGGGAACTTCATTGCATGCTCCAAACTGGGGGTGTCGCGTGATGCGTTTCGCAGTGAACTGCGGTGAACCCAGCCCACACAGAAACCGAGCACGAGCGCGGGGAGTATCAAGCAGTTCTGGAAATGCTCTGGCGGCGGCCAATACTGCGTCGGTTGCGCTGCGACCAACACGCGGAACCTCATCTAGGTTCACGTCTCCCGCCCCTTCTCCGCGGCAGGCGGTACAGTGACCACAGGCCCGAGGCAACGTTTCGCCAAAATGAGCCGACAACGTCGCGGCCATACACGCACGGCCCGCAGCCATTTTTAGCACGTCATGCAGACGACGGATCTCCGCTTTTTCACGCTGTAACAATCGTTGGTAGAATTCTGCCGCCGTAGCTTGCGGATCAATTTTTCGGGTACCTTTTCGGTAACCATGCACGAGGTCGGAAACCTCCACTTCGATCCAGCTTTGCTGAGCCAAAAAATCGATTGCCTTGAGGATCCTTTGGCGGTCCGACCGCAGGCGTTTTTCAACGATCGCCAAAGGCAGTTCAAACCATTTGCGACGTTTCACACTGCACGCAAGAATGCCCGAGACAAACTGTCGGCGTTCCCCGGTGAAGGCCTGCAGGATCCGCTGTGAAGAAACGAGTGGTTTGAATTTGTACGTTTCGTAGCGTGGGGAGGTTGCATGCAGGTAATCATCTAGTTCCAAATAGGTCAGCAACGTGCGAACCACCAGCATCCGAATATCGGTCTCCGCCGCGGTGCGGTAGTGACTGATAAAGAACGTATCGGGCTGGCCCGCCAGGATTGTCAACAACCTTTCAATAGCCTCTTGGCTGGGGGTGTTTCCGTAGCTGAAATTTTCCAGTACCACGCGATCGGAGGGAACCAATAACATCTCGCACAACGCGTCTTTTCCATCGCGTGCCGCACGTCCCACCTCCTGCGCGTAGGCCTCCAACGATTTTGGGGGATTGTAGTGATACACATAGCGAATGTCCGGTTTGTCGATCCCCATTCCAAACGCGATGGTCGCCACCACAATTCCATCCTTGCTGCCCAGGAACCAGTGTTGAATTTCCTCCCGCTCCGCCGTTTCCAGCCCCGCATGGTAGGCCTTGGTCGAAAACCCTTCGGCCTGCAACCACTCCGCAACGTGCTCCGCAGTTTTTTGCAGCGACACGTAGATCAGTGTTGGCCCAGATGGTCGCTGCTGCAACCGCGACAGCAGCAGTTCGTCTCGCCTATGCGCAGTCAGCACCGTCGAACGGAGTTTCAGATGGGGACGAAAAAAGGGGGTTTGGACAACGTCAGTCGCCGCGATTTGGAACGCGTTGCGAATATCATCCAGCACTTCCGGGGTCGCTGTCGCGGTCAATGCCAGGACACGACGCACGCCCAGACTGCGGGCCACCTCACTAAGCTTCAAATAATCAGGGCGAAAGTTGTGGCCCCATTGGCTAATGCAGTGGGCTTCGTCGATGGCAAACAAATCAATACGCAACGAGTCCAAATAAACGCGAAATCGTTCATTGAAAAGACGCTCGGGGGCCACATACAACAACTTGGTTTGCCCGCTTCGCACCTGTTCCGAGATCACCTGGAAATCGGCTGCCGATTGGGTGGAATCCAGACGCGCCGCAGCAATGCCTCGTTGGGCCAACGCATCACATTGATCCTTCATCAAAGCAATCAGCGGGGAAACCACTAACGTGGTACCCGGCAGCAATTGACTGGGCAATTGGTAACACAACGACTTTCCACCGCCTGTGGGAAATACGGCCGCCGCAGGTCTCCCCGACAGCAAGGCGGCGATCACGGCGGATTGCCCTGCACGGAACTCGCACAGCCCAAACTTCTGCTGCAAAATTTGCTGCGCATCCGCCAGCGTTGTTGTGGCCATAAATGAAACCCCCGTGTCTGCTTGATTAGACATAATCCTTCCCCGGCATCTGCTAGTCTCGATTCGCAACGCGAATGATGTATGATAGGGAACAGAGCGGGACCGCAAAACCGCGTTTGCGGTATGTTTTGCCCCCCACGAACCATTTCCATTCCCTGCTTGTTTCTCTTTGGAGTTTCTTGATCATGCAATTCATCCCGTTCCTTTCAAAGGCCGTCCTGTGCGTCGCGATTCTGGCGACCCCTGCATTCCTGACTGCGGAGGAAACCCGGACGAAACTGGACACGTCCGCAGCTGAAAAGTTGGGTTGGAAACTTGGGGTTCAGACGTACAGTTTTAATCGATTTACCTTTTTCGAGGCAATCGACAAGGCAGCTTCGGTGGGGTTGAAATATGCGGAGGCTTATCCCGGACAAAAGATTGCTCCCGATATTGATGGCAAGATTGGCCCCGACATGACCGACGAACAAATTCGTTTGGTCAAGAAAAAACTGGAATCCGCGGGAGTCCAACTGACCGCGTTTGGTGTGACGGGGTTGAGCAAGGATGAGGCGACCAGTCGGAAAACGTTTGAGTGGTGCAAGCAGATGGGGATTGGTGTGATTAACACCGAAGTTCGCGAAGATGCGTTCGATACGCTGGAAAAACTATGTGCCCAGTACGGCATCAAAATCGGGCTGCACAACCATCCGGAGCCTTCCTATTACTGGAATCCCGAAACGGTACTGAAAGCCGTGGAAGGGCGTGGCGATTGGATTGGAGCCTGTGCTGATACGGGCCACTGGTTACGGTCTGGATTGAATCCGATCGAGTGCTTGCAGAAGCTGGAGGGGCGAATTGTCAGCTTCCATTTCAAGGACTTAAATCGTGAAGGGAAAGGGGCCCATGACGTTCCCTGGGGCCAGGGTGTTGCTAATGTTCCGGGGATTTTGGCGGAAATGAAACGTCAGGGCTTTCAGGGGCCAATCAGTATCGAGTACGAACACAATTGGCTGGAATCCTTGCCAGAGATCCAGCAGTGTGTGATCAATTTCCATGGCTTTGCCAGCGAACTGAAGTAGTAAGTCGGTTCCCCCGCGAATCGCTTCCTCCGGATCGGTCGCAGCCCATTTGGCTGCGACAGCAACCCACGATGGATTGTCAGACGACATGCAAGCTGGTTCTGAATCGCTGTCGGTGGAAATCCTGATGTCGCGGGCACGTCGCTGTCGCGGCGATGCCGAGGCGGCGGTGTTTTTGGCGGAGCAGTTACTGTTGCGTTCCCAGTATCTCCTGACACCTGAGGAACGAACTCAGCAGGCGGAACTGGACCGGATGCTTGGCCACCCGGAAGATAAGGCGACGTTGGTCGCGATGACCGATCAAGCCTTCCGTACCAATACGGCCGCCCGCGTGTCAGACCAGTTGACGCATATCTTGGACGTTCAGGGTATACCCCGTTTTTTCAGTCCAGTAGATCGTACGTTGCTCCGCGGCTTTCAGTCGTTTGGCAGTTATTTGCCCGGGGTGGCGGTACCCTTAGTCAAAGAAAAAATGCGAAGGGAAACCGCCAATGTGATTCTGCCAGCGGAAAGCGATTTGCTGCAACCGCATCTGCGGGCTAGGCAGCGCGAGGGATTGCGGATGAACGTGAATTTCCTGGGTGAGTCACTGCTGGGCGAAAGGGAGGCACAACGGCGGTTGGAACATTACCTGTCGGCTTTGGCGGATCCGGCCATCGAGTGTATTTCGGTAAAAATTTCGACGATCTACTCGCAGATTTCATCCCTAGCCAGAGAGAAAACGATCGGCATCGTCGCTGATCGGTTGGAACTGCTGTTTCGCGCCGCCGCCCGACACCAGTTCACCCGCCGTGATGGGACCGCAGTCACCAAGTTCGTTTATCTGGACATGGAGGAATATCGCGACCTGCGGCTGACAGCCGACAGCCTGATTGCAGCGCTTGCTCGTCCAGGGTTGGAGCAGGTTCGTGCGGGGATTGCGTTGCAAGCCTACATCCCCGATTCCTACGGCGTGCTGGAACAACTGATGCAGTGGGCAGAGGCACGAGTCCAATCCGGTGGTACGCCGCTGACGGTGCGCGTCGTCAAAGGGGCGAACATGGAACTGGAACGGGTGGAGGCATCGCTGGCAGGCTGGCCTGCGGCTCCGTATCAAAACAAACAGGACACGGACAGTCATTTCAAGCGAATGCTCCGAGCCCTGCTCCGTCCTGACAATCGCGGCGTATTGGTTGGGGTTGCGTCGCATAACTTGTTTGACATCGCGTTGGCTCTCTTGTGGGCCGACGCTGCGCAGATGGTCGATCGGGTCCAGTTTGAAATGCTTGAAGGGATGGCCAACCATCAACGACGGGCACTGGTGGAGGCAACCGGGGCGATGCTGCTGTACGCTCCCGCGTGTCAGCAGGAAGACTTTCTACACGCGATCGGTTACCTGATCCGCCGCCTGGATGAAAACACGGGGGCGGACAATTTTTTGCGACACACTTTTCAATTAAGTCCGGAGTCGGAAACCTGGCAGCGTTTGATTGCTAGTTTTCGGGCATCGCTGGCAACCGTGGATTCCGTATCGGTAGCACCACGACGGACCCAGGACAGACGCCAACCGGCAGTACGACCACCTCAGGCAGACGACTGGAGAGCGTACTGCAACGAACCTGACACCGATTGGTCGTTGCCTCACAACGCCACTTGGATGGCGGGGCATTTGCAAACGTTCCAGCAACGTTGTGGTGACGCTGCCCCCGAAATACCGCTGTTTTTGGGTGAACAGCCCTGGGAAGGGGATTTGCACCAGCAACGGCAATCATTTGATCCGTCGCGACCGGGGGTGGTTAGTTGCCGGTTTGTCGAAGCGACCGGCCAGCAGATTAAACGGGCGATCGAGATCGCGGACCGTGACCAGGATGGTTGGCGAAAAACAACCCTACCGTATCGCCATGATGTGCTCCGCAAAGCCGCTCAGTGGATGCGCCAACGCCGCGCTGACCTCATTGCCGCAGCAGTGGCCGATGGTGGGAAAACGGTGCTGGAAGTCGATCCTGAGGTAAGCGAGGCGATCGACTTTACGGAGTTCTATCCGCTGACCGCCGCTCGACTCCTGTCGCATCCTCAGGCGGGGCCACTGGGTGTGGTCGCGGTGATCAGTCCTTGGAATTTTCCTGTCGCCATTCCTTGTGGTGGAGTCGCGGCGGCGTTGTCTGCTGGCAATACGGTGATCCTGAAGCCAGCCAGCGATACGGTCTTGCCCGCCTATGAAATTTGCAAATGTTTCTGGGACGCTGGCGTGCCCCGAACCGCGCTGCAAATGATCCCGTGCAGCGGAACCAATGCGGGACGTTTTCTAGTGGACGACCCGCGTATCCGGTCCGTGGTCCTGACCGGAGGCACCGCAACGGCAAAGGCAATCTTGCGACAACGACCCAGCGTGGAACTGTTTGCCGAAACGGGAGGAAAGAATGCCACCATGGTTACCGCACTTTCGGACCGCGAATTAGCGATCAAGCATATCTTGCATTCGGCGTTCAGCAACGCGGGGCAGAAATGCAGCGCTACGTCGTTGCTGCTGCTGGAACAGGAAGTGTACGAAGACCGACGATTTCGGGAGACACTAATCGATGCGGTGGAAAGTTTACCGGTTGGTTCGGCGTGGGATTTGGGAACCAAGATGGGGCCTTTGATTCGAACCCCGGGACCAGAGCTTGCCAGAGGTATGAAGGAGTTGGAGGCGGGCGAATCATGGGTCGTGATGCCGCATCGTGTTGGTGACAATCCGAATCTGTATCGTCCGGGAGTAAAATGGGGGGTTCAACCCGGCAGTTTCACGCATGTGACCGAATTGTTTGGGCCGGTGCTGGGGGTCATGCCGTTTCGTCGCCTGGACGAAGCCGTGGCAATCGTCAATGCAACCGGTTATGGACTGACCAGCGGTTTAGAAAGTTTGGACGACCGCGAACAAGACCTTTGGAAGCGTTCGCTCCGGGCGGGGAACTTGTACATCAACCGTTCGACCACCGGGGCGATCGTGCTGCGACAGCCCTTCGGTGGAATGGGAGCTAGTGCGTACGGTGCGGGGTTGAAAGCAGGGGGACCCAATTACGTCGCCGGATTGATGCGTCATCCCCGGTGGAACGTTGGCGCGGATGTATCAGTCGCGGCGGGGCGAACACCGCCAGCGGATCAACTATTGGCGGGGTTGGTGGAACTGGCTCAGCAATGGATCCGGCAAGGGCGGTTAGAGACGGCTGCCATGGACGCGATCGGTCAAGCGGTTGATTCGATCGATCGCGCGGCACGAGCGGAATTTGATCGCGGCTACGATCCGGTACGATTACTGGGGCAAAGCAATATTCGACGCTACCTACCGGTAGGATTTTTGCGTATCCGATTGCAACCCAAGGATCCTTTAGCCGCAGTCTGGATCGCGGCGGCGGCGGCGGCACGAGTCCGTTGTCGGGTTGTCTTTTCCGCGGCCCCACAAACCTGCCGGGATCACCAGCAGCTAATCAAGGAATTGATGCTGCTGTGGCAGGGACGCATTGAATGGCTGGAGGAAACCGATGAACAGTTGGCCCAGGCGATCGCGACCGGCGAAGTCGATCGGATCCGGATCCTGTCAGAAACCTACGAACAGGCCACTGTCTTGGAGGCGTGTCGTGAGGCCTTCGTGCCCCTGATTCGACGCTTGGTCAGCAGCAATGGCGAGGTGGAATGTTTATGGTACTTGCGCGAACAGACGATCTCACATGATTACCATCGGTATGGCAATATTCCCGTCAGTTTGCAGGCCGGTCCCGACGCCACGATACCCACAGCTTCCGCACCGCCCCGAGGACGTCGACCGGTAGATCGAGATCCTCACGAGGATCTGCGTGATTGACGCGCACGATTGCGACACGGTATCAATCGCTGGCAGATTTGGCTTCCTTCGCTCAAAATCTGCTCCTGCAATTCCTGTT
>SLFV01000120.1 GCA_007124075.1 Roseimaritima sp. | reverse complement strand
GATCTCCAGCGCAATGCGCTGCGGTAAGGACTCCGCAGGAACCGGATCAACCGGCACTGTCACAATGCTCCGCGCACCCTGTTCGCGATCGATCTGCAAACCGAGAGGTTGGCCTGGCCAAAAAGAGGTCCCTGAAACAACTCGGGTGATTGCGGGTACATCAGCGGGGAGCAACAAACTGGCTACCGAACGCCCAACCTGCAGCTCTGCCCAACCTCGATCCGCATCCACCTGGACAGTCCCCCAAGGTGCCTGGAGGAGGTCCGGCGACTGGGCGGCAACAGTCGTAGCCGAAAAACATTGCAGGAAACCCCACAGCCACGCCATGCGAATGGACAGGAAGGTTATTGACGGAGCATTCCTTCGCTGCCAGCGTGCAGCCCCCCGTGCCCCAATGGCTGCCAGCGGAACCAGGAAAACGGAGTCATCGACGTTATCGAATCGCTTCATGTCACGCCTGCTATCAATTCGCGGCTGATTGTTCAAATTTTATAATGCTCGACGCAGCTTGGATTATGAACGCGCCTTCAACTCCCCACGACGCCCAAACTGACCCACATGCCCCATCAGGACGCCCGCAACGCCTCGGCTTCCGATTCCAGTTTCTGGACCTCCGACTCCAATTCGCGAATCTCTTCCGGATCATCTGCCTGTTGCTTCGCTCCTGCCAGTCGTGGTCGCAGACCTTGTAACTTTTTCTTGATGACTTCCAACCGTTTCTTTGCTTTTTTATCCATAAGGAAGTTGTTTTCCGCGAAGTTAGAGATTCTGGGAAAGACCAGGACGGGACCACAGCAGCGTCTTGAACGCAGCCGTGAAAACCCAAAAACAACGCCCGACCCTTCGCTGCCGCTCGCCATTATATCTCAACTTTTGCTGTTGCTTCAGTCCGCTGAACATTTTGCGGCGTGTTTGCGCAGCAGCAGTGCGGGCAGCAAAACAATGACGATCCGCCAACTGGCTGGCAACGGAATGGGGGCCGCTTGCAGACGCTCGATCGAGACGTCGTAGTTGCCCATCCCCGCGTTCCAGCGAAATAAAACAAAGTGGTCCGTTTGCCAGGGAAGCAACCCACTGTCATTCGCCGTGACAAGACCACTGCCGCTGGCCCCCGGCAGCAATGCTTGGCGGTTGGCAGCCGCCGCATCTCCCGCGTCCAAACCAACGTGGGCATTGATTGGCCCAAAGTCGTCAGTCCCGGGGACACTGGAGATATAGCTGAAGACAATGTCATCGGCTAGAAACGAGAAACCGCTGATCGACGTATTGCCCTCAAACCACAACGTCTGCATCGAACGCTGTGTACTGGGGAATGGCTGACCAGCGACCGTTTCATTGGCCAACCGGGCATTAAGCCAACTGATTGCCAAAAAATGTCCGGCCTCATAGGTTGCCACAATCCGGTTGTCGAACGTCCCGGTTGCGTCATTGATCAGAATAAAATCGTCCCACAGCGGAGAAATTCGAGCGGTCTGATTAGCGTTGTCTGGGAAAAAGGAAGGATCACCCTCAAAGTTTAGGTTACCATTTTCTGCCACCCAGATCGAATCGGGTGACTGACCGAAAAAACGACCCTTGAAATTAGTTGCGTCCAGGCCTGCAATCGTATCTAGGTTCACAACGAAATCCGCCTCATATGGGTATCCGTTTGTAACCAGAACAGCATTATCCACCGAGGCAATCAAACCCGCCTGAGCCACAGACCAAACCGGTGCCAGAAAAAACAACAAAGTCCACTTTGCACAAACGCATGATAAACCTGCGCGTTCCAGACAAGCAGTCATCCAATAGGTCCTACCATGCCCCAACATCCGACTGTCTCGCAAAATTCCGCCGATGGATTTTTTTTGCTCGCCCCACATAAAATCCAACCTACAGTTTGGTATTCTCGGAGACAGTCAGCGATCGAACAAGGAGACACCCTTTGGGTAAAGGGACCGATCTGCTGTGGGGCATATCCGAGGTAACCGTTTCTAACCCCTGGTCACCAGACTGCAAGGGGAAGCCTCTTTGTCGCCACCTATCTTTTCCGAAGGCAATCGAAATGAAGTTTCAATTCCAATTTGTGACCCTAATCGTTTCGCTCTGCTGCAGCATGATGATCGCACCCGTGACCAATGCACAATCCACGGGGACACAGACCTTCAGTGTCGTCGTACCTGCAAACGTCTCCGTGATCGCGCCAAATTCGCACAGCATTATTCACGACGAAACAGACAATCCCCAAGCGTTCCCCCCGCAGGCTTGGATAGTGCGTGGAAACGTACTGAGCGGAATCAACGTCACGCTAGCAGCCGATTCCCCGTTTGTGCACAAGACCGACGCCACCTCGCGACGCGACCTGCAATTAGATTTGTCTATTGGGGTGGTTCATGGGCCGGCTGCTTGGACGGTCAACGTGCCAACCGATGCAACCGATTACTCCGCTGGCAAGACGCAAGCAGCGGTCACCGCTAGCAGTGACGGGGTGGGACGAGCCAACGTGGAGTTGACGGTGAGCTTTTTGACCGATGAATTCGGCACCTTCGCCGCCGGAACCTACGACACGACGATCACGGGAACTGTCGCGTCGAACTAGCGTCAGCCGTGTCCCGGCCGCCCATGCGGTGATGCCAAGAGGCTTCGTGCTGCCCGGTGCCTCACGAAGGCACTCGCGTGTCAATCGGTTAAGACCTGCCGCAATTGCTGGTTCATTTGGTCCGTTGCTGCAGCAACCGCGTCTTGCCAACGAAGATCACCAAACCGGCTGGAGAACTCCGGCCGGCGGTAGGCAAAGATTAGATTCCGAGAATTATTGACGATCGCCCCCAAACCCGAAGCATCGAAACCGGCAGCGACATCGGCGGCCGCTCCCCCCTGCGCACCAAAGCCGGGGATCAGGATGATCGTTCGCGGCATTAACGCTCGTAACTTTGCCAATTGATCGGGATAAGTGGCACCAACCACCGCGCCGACCGGACCGTAACCGAATAGCCCACAGCGTCCTTCATTAAAACCTTCTACCAACCGGGCAACCGCTTGATAAACGGTTTCGTTCTCGGTCTGGCGGTCCTGCAACAGACCACCTCCTGGGTTGCTGGTTTTCACAAGAACAAAGATTCCCGCACCGACGGTTTCACACTGCTGAAGAAATGGCTCCAAACTGTCGCTGCCCAAGTAAGGGCTGACGGTCAATGCATCGCTACCCCACGGACTGCCGCTACCTCGGCCTAGATACGCCTGGGCGTATGCCTGGGCGGTCGAGCCAATATCGTTTCGCTTGCCATCAACAATGACCAGCAGCCCTTTGCCGGTGGCATGCTGAATCACATTGAACAGGCCCTGCATACCCACAGGCCCCAGTTGCTCGAAAAACGCTGCCTGTGGTTTGACCACGGGCACTTTATCCGCAACAACATCAATGATCTCGATGCAGAATCGTTCGAAAGCTCGTGCCCACTGCCGCGGATCGCCTTTCTCAGCGGGCTGCAAGGACTCCGGCAGGAAGTTGGCCCGGGGATCCAGCCCCACACAGGCAACTGAACCAGTCTGCTGGATCCGTTGGCACAAACGATCGGCAAAAGGTAAAGAATGCATATTGACGCTATTCCTTGCCACGCGAGGGCTTATCTGATTCGATCAATACCAAGCGAATCGCGTCCACATGCACATAACCGCCAGCCCCCTCGGTACCGATGGTCATCGTCAAGGTCTGACCACCGCGGAGGTCCAGATCGGCTAGCTTTGCTTCCACATACTTTGTGGTTGGCTCGCCCCGCATGCTTATCCGCTGCTCACCTACAAACCGCCCGTCAACTTCCCATTGCACCGGAACCGCCGTCCCCCGATTAGGATGCGGGCCGTACAAAACCTGCAAGGAGTACTGCCCTGGCTCCTGTACCCTCACTTTGAAGCTGGCAGTCGCACCGGAGCTGGGTGTTGCGTAGCGGTACCCCGATCCGACATAGCCCTTGAGCCCATCGCCACTGGTCCACGAACCTTGCAAGACCGCATCACGGTCGTCCACGACAATCCCTTGAATTTTCGCGGGATCGATTCCTCCCTCCAATCCATACGGACTGGCCTCCTCAAGCGCGTCATCGGGGATGCGGATCGCAGCCTCAACGGTTGGTCGCCGTGCCAGACCTGGCAGGCGTAGCAATTGGTCCAGATCAGACCAGTAACGCTGGTAAACATCCCGCGGCATGCAATCCTTGGCGATGCACACTGACGCCGCCCGCCCGACGACTTCCCCCATCATGCCACAGGTCTTCATGACTCGCACAGTCCCAAGCGCTTCATGCGTCACGCTGATACACCTGCCCGCCATGAACAGGTTAGGGATGTTTCGCGAATAGAAACAACGGTACGGAATAGGGTACCCGAACGATCGATCAACACGACGGTCGAAAACTGCCACGCTGATGAAAGGATTGTCCGGAAATTTCTTCGCATACTGTTCTTTGGGGTAATGCAGATCGATGCTCCACGTGCTGGGCACGCAACCATCGGGAAACTGGTGTTTTTCTACGATGTGATCTTGCGTCAAAATCACGTCACCTAAAAGACGGCGACTCTCACGCGGACCACCAATAAAAGCGACCCAAGTCAAAATCGCCCGCTCGTGCTTGTCCGCTCCGTCCCCATTTTTCATCGCGTTGAAGGCCCCAAAAACGGCCCGCAAGTTCCAATCACGGATCGCTTCCGCATCCACAATGGGATCCTTATCAAACCCGCTTTCCCAAAACCACTGCCCGTGATAATCCCGCGGATAGGGGAAATCGCGCATCGTCAGCGGCAACGCCCAGGGCGTTTCAGAAAAGGTCTGCGGCGCGTCCCGTTCCGCCCACGCCCACATGTTGCTCATCCCCATGCGGCCCGTGGGCGTTTGATCATAATCGGCGTTCACCCATGCCCCCAGCCAAGCATGCCCGGTACAGTCGGCAAACAGTGGGGCAGTAAACCGACGGATCTGGCCGCTGCGAACATCAAACGCATCGACCGATTCAATTCCCAAATCCGAACTGGCGGCCTGAAATGCGTGATGATTTAGGAATAGATCGATATTTTCCTCGTCCCTTACGATCTGCTCCTTCAATTCATCCCCGAACTCCTCAGCGGTACCGGGCGACTTCGTAGCATGATCGCAAAACTCTTCTACAATTTCCCCGATGCGCGGATACCGTCCTCGCCGAATCAGTCCCTGCGACCAAACACGGACCTCGCTGGACCCGTTTCCTCCCAGGACACCACGTTCCTGAATAAGCGCCACGCGGCACCCCATTCGAGCGGCTGACAAAGCGGCGGCGGTCCCTGCATACCCCCCACCTACGACCACGAGGTCGTAATCACGTTTCTCGATCGCATCCCCCTGCAGCCCCAACAAACTCCGGCGCCAGGGCGACATTACACTCGAATCATTTGGCGGAGGTGCGGCCTCCGTCGTGAGGTAGATCGCGTCGACCCGGCCACAGAAACCCGTCAGATCATGGACAGCAAGCTTGACCTCACCGGCGGGTAAGCGGACTTTACCGCCAGACTGCCAGTGCCAGTCGGAGCCCTCAGTGCCAAAGGTAACCGGTAATCGGCGGCCATTGACCGATAACGCAAAACGACCGGGCTTCCCCGGTGCCGCCCAGCGAGCAACCCAGTCAAGCGTGCGAACATAAACCGAATACTCCGCAGCCTCAGGCACCTGAATCGTTGTGGTTGCGTCTTCGACCGGTTCCCCCAAACCATGAGCCAGCAGGTAGGGTGAACCCATTGTCTGGATAAACTGAGTGTCCAATTTCCAGCCGCCGCGGTCGTCGAATGCTTCGGCTTCGATCAGCAGTTCCGCGGCCGTCGCAGAGGGCGTTTGGAGAAACGTCTGCGTCAGCACAACGGATTGCAGGCAGACAAGGAACGTCCAGCGTAACATATTCATTGGAGCAAGCACTTTTTGAACGACGAGGGTGGCGAGTGACGCAGCGGCAAGGAACCGACCGCGATCAAGGGATTCAGGCGAGGAGCCAAACGCCAGATGATTCTTAGAGGGTGTCATGAATTGCGGCGGATGGCAGCAAGACGCCTGGGTACCGCGATAGAGAACGGGCACACTCACCCCAATGCATACCAACAACCGGTCTGCCATTCTGCCGAAATCTAGGCGGCCTGGCAAGCGCCGCACCTAGATCCATACCTCATCTGCCCGCTTACTAAATCGATGAATCTTTCGGCGGCAGCTCGGCCCCAAAACCGAGGCTTCCGGAAGTTTAACTTAAAATCGCCCGCGCACCCGCTCGGCGAACGTCGCAAAAAAGCGTGGTGCCGCAGATATTCACCCACGATAGCAGGGGACGGCAAAGCCACCACGAACAATCACAGACACAAAAAAACCAGCGATTTGGTGGGTTTTTATGGTTCGCGATGGGTACAGACCGGTAGCCAGATGACCCCTACGGGACTCGAACCCGTGCTGCCGCCGTGAAAGGGCGGTGTCCTAACCGCTAGACGAAGGGGCCGGAGGACGCTCGTTTCAAAAACGTGTTAGCACTCTAGCACTGCTACACCGCGATCGTCAAGCGGCTTTAGAATTTTTCTGCCATCAACCGGGAAACAACACCTGGTCAGCTGGCCAATCCCTACCCATTTACCAAATCCTATCACCTAATTCGAAACTCGAATTCGCTTATTCCAATTAGACTTGCTCAGGAGCATCGGATTTGGATCGCTGGATTGCATCGTAGACCTCGCGTCGGTGCACGGGCACCTCACGCGGCGCCTCCACGCCCAAACGAACCTTATCACCACGAATTTCAACAACAACGATCTTGATGTCGTTGTTAATTACGATGCTCTCATTCTTTTTACGAGAAAGTACCAACATTTTTCATTCCTTTGGGACCGGTGAAAAAATTCCGATTGTTGACCTCCGGCCTCAAGAGGGCACCGAATCCGCCCCTCGCCTTGTCGTTCATCGGCGTGTCAAATCATCGCGCAGGAAGCATGCTTTGCTTGAAACTCCTCGCTTTCCTCCAACTGTACGTCACGCGATTGCTTAGTCAAGGAAATCTGGTAAAAAATTGCCGAAAAACTGCTTCCAGGTCTGCTTCCTGGGCCCCATGCCGCTTGATATTCCCATGAAAACCTAGGTTTTCTTTGTCAAGCCCCTAGCATGCAATGACGCGGTAACGAGTTTTTTTCGTTCTAAAAGGCACGTTATTCGCGTGACCGGGCAAGTCACGGGACGGAGCATCAATCTGACGCCGGCTGCCGGTCGCCCATGGACGCCTGAAACAGCAGATTCTCATCGCTCGACTTGCTTTTGACGAACAGATTGAGATAAGGTATTGTAGCGTTTGCACGTTGAGCTTAACGCGAGATCGCGAAGTCGATTCGTGACGGAGTGGTTCAAAGCGGACCCCTTGTTGCGAAGGGATTTCGTTTTTTCGCGACGCTTGCGGCATCGAATTTGGATTTTGTCGTGATCAGGGTTGAATTTTGACGGTGTTTCCTGTGAACGGTAACTGTCTAGAACTTTGAATAGGTGGATCGAATATGGCTGTT
>SLFV01000011.1 GCA_007124075.1 Roseimaritima sp. | reverse complement strand
CGCGGATCGAAGGGGCTTTATGGGTGCCTGCCGCGACGATCGAGCTGTAAAGCCGGTCCACGAAATCAGCGACCTCGGGGGTGGAGCCCGACGTAACTTTGACGATCTTGGTCAGGGTGTGTTGTTTGTCGCCCGGGTTGATCCGTTCCGGACTGTAACCGGCAAAGAAATCGTGATTGAACCTTAGCCCGGAGTTCCTTTCCAGCACGGGCACACAATCCTCCTCCGTAGCTCCAGGGTAGACAGTCGACTCATAGACGACGATGTCGCCACGTTTGAGTACCGAACCGATCATCTCCGATGCTTTGATCAGCGGCGTTAGATCGGGGCGTTTGTGCGCATCGATCGGTGTGGGAACCGTAACGATGAACACATTGCAATCGGCAAGATCGCTGATTTGACTGGAATACTGGAGCTGACTTGCTGCTTTCAGTTGTTCTGCGTCAACCTCCAACGTCAGATCATGGCCAGATCGTAGTTCGCCAATCCGATCTGCATTAATGTCAAAGCCGACGACGGGTCGGGACTTGCCAAATTCTACCGCCAAGGGCAGGCCAACGTAACCAAGGCCAATAACGGCCAGTTTCGCATTGTTGTGATTTAGAACTGACATGACTGGGTTTGCTAAGTTAGTAACTAACGCCCACCAGCGAACAGCCGAATCAATTCAGGTGCATGGTGTATGATATTAATCGCTGGTCATTTCGACGTGACGAATGTGGTAGCTGGACGAAGCTAGGTCAGTTAGCGTGTGATGGAGTTGGTCGTGTTTTGCCAGACACACAATCAGACGCCGTTGCGGTCTGCCACGCACGCTTTAAAAAAGCGGGAAACGACGTTTCAGAACAACGAACCATTGAGAACGGACGGATTCGTTCACCTTTTCCAACAAACGGCTAGTCCGTTGCACACTTCGTCCTCTTGGGTGGCAACACACTATCCCTTTTGCAGCCGCATATCAGCCGGGTAACCAAGCTAAACGGTCGTGAGGTTACGCTTGGTCTTCGCATTCGATATTGAATACTTCCCTGCTGATGGGCGGTTTATATTCTGGGTAAACTAGCAGCGTCAAGAGAGATGTGGTAAAATTTTCTCAGGGGAATTGCTATCACATCGACATGTTCCTCAAACAATATTTCGGCTGAATTGTTATTAGGTAAGGGCCGGTAAGGTATCTTTGACCTTTTGGCTTCGGAAATTTTGGAACCTCTCTATCGCGATGATGTTGGATCAAGGCAGCCGTGCATTCAAGAAACGGGGGTGTCGTGAGTGTTCGTTCAAGCTGCTGATTGCCTATGACGGCACTGCCTATGCGGGCTGGCAGATTCAGTCGGCCAGTCGACGGTGCCGGGGATGCTGAAGCGAGTGTTGGCGAAATTGACTCGCGTTCGCGTAGCGGTGACCGGGAGCGGTCGAATCGATGCGGGTGTGCATGCATTGGTCCAGGTTGCTAGCATCACCACGGATGCGTGGCGTGCTGGCATTGAAGCACTGCTACGGGCGATGAATATGGCTGTAACCGGCGATCCGCAAGCGTTTGCTTCGACGATCTTGGGTAGCTGGGGCATCAAATCGCAGAGCACAGATTGTCCGGCTCAACCGCAACCGAATCTGATTTGGCTGGGGCAGGGCAGGGGTTGACTTGGGCATCCGGCGAAACTGACGCATCCACGCGAGACGGTTCCAGCAGACAGGTACCAATTGCTGGGATTCGTACACCGTCGGTCGTCATCAAACGAGGGTACGACTGAAGGTACCACGTAGCAGCAAAGCTTCAGCTTTCCTCGTCCGTTGCCGCGAATTGGACTTTTAGATAGATTTCCTCCAAGGCAATCCGGCAGGCGATCGAAGCCAAAACGAGCTTGGCACCCAGTCCACGTTGCTCCGTCAGCAGCCATTGATCGGCACCCTGACGCACGTAGTGTTCAACTAACGAACGGTCCTGACTGATCAGAACGTATTCCCGCAGCGACTCAAGCCGCCGGTAGTGGGCAAATTTGCCGCCCCGGTCGTAATCCGCCGTCGACGGTGAGAGAACCTCGACCAGCACGGTCGGGTTTAGCAGCGTGTCGACCTCTGCGTCCTCGAACCGCGGCTCCCCGCACACCACCGTTACATCCGGGTACGTATACAGTCCTGTCGGACGGACGTTGACCCGCATATCCGCTTGATAAACTTCGCACGGTCGCTCGCGCAATTGCTGTCGCAACTCGGCGGACACGTTGGTTGCAATCAGATTGTGCTCACGGCTAGCACCCGACATGGCGAACATTTCGCCCCGAAGGTACTCGCTCTTCGTCTCCGCGAGCCGCTCGCGCGCCAGGTACTCGTGGGGAGTCAACAACGGTTTCGGCACAGCAGACATGAGTGGATTCTCCGTAGGAACGCCCATCGAAGCAAAACGCATATCGCTGCGGATTGTCAATCCCCCCCGCCGGTTGCAGCGAACAACCGCCTCTCAGATCATACGTTTTTTCACGTCCGTTTGTCTAGCCCCGTCCTGTACCTGCTCGTGAGTCTAGCCGCCACAAACCTGAAACTCGAAAGCTGACCACGGAAAGCCAAAATCTAACGTCGGAACTTCCCACCATGTTTCGATCGAAAACCCGTCCGCGTCGTGCTTCAAAACGGCACCGAATCAGCTGTTGATCGGCATCGTAGCTCGCGAAACCGAAGTATTACCGATTGTTCGCGTGGAATTGGCCGCCCGTATCGTTACCGGAACAAAGCTATCTACCCTCATCATATCGGCCAACGCTTCGTGGGGAGCGAGCGGCTGTTTGGGAGTTGGCGTGATTGTGCCTG
Source organism: Roseimaritima sp. (assembly GCA_007124075.1). Taxonomy (GTDB): domain Bacteria; phylum Planctomycetota; class Planctomycetia; order Pirellulales; family Pirellulaceae; genus Roseimaritima. The sequence continues at coordinate 4,748 of SLFV01000011.1, read as the reverse complement.
CGGGCAACCCCTGATTCAAATTGATGCCATACAGGGCAGCTTCCCCGGCGGGATTCGCTCGAGCCCGGTTGACCAATTCGATCAACAATTGCGAGTAGCCTGTGATTTCCAAATCAGCGGAAAGCAGTTGTCGAGCCTCGAGCCGTTCCACCGATAGCCGTCGTTTGCTACCGTTACCGCGACGGCCGGCTTTCAGTTTCCGCATTGCGTTCCGAGTGCTCATGTGAAGTAGTCTGCTGGGATCGGGGGCTGGGAAAAAAACGACACGCCTGCTAAAGACAATCTAGCGTTTTACGCTTCCTGGAAGAGCGGAAGAACATGTACACCGCACGATTAAGAGGAGAAAAAATGACAGAATGTGCCCGATAGGCTCTTACCCAAAAACGTTGTGACATCATCGTCATCGTACGTATCCTTCTATTTATCTGTTCGATTCAATGCAGCGTTCGTTCAAACTGCTGATTGCCTATGACGGCACCGCCTACGCGGGATGGCAGATTCAGGTCGGCCAGCCGACAGTGCAGGGGATGTTGGAGCGTGCGCTGGCGAAACTGACTGGCAAACGCGTGCAGGTTACCGGAAGCGGGCGGACCGATTCGGGGGTCCATGCCCGCGGACAGGTCGCCAGCATCACCACCGATGCATGGCGTGCGGGTCCACATCAATTGATGCTGGCGTTAAACACGAAAGTGCCAAACGATATTGCGGTCCTGCAAGTCGATGAAATGGCCATTGGGTTTCATGCGATCCGTGATGCCGTTGGAAAACACTATCGTTATCAGCTTCAGATTGGCGGTGTCCGTGATCCGATCGAGTACCGTTATCGTTGGCAGCTGGCTGGACCGTTGGACATTCAGTCGATGCATGACGCTGCCGACCGTTTGCGTGGTCGGCACGATTTTGCCAGTTTTCAGGCCGCTGGCAGTGATCGCAAGACGACCCACCGTCATGTACGAAGGTTGGAATTGGAGACTAAGCGGGGCAGGGCAGGGGAGCTGCGATTGAACGTTGACATCGAGGCAGATGGGTTTTTGTATAATATGGTCCGCAACATTGTCGGTTCGTTGGTCGAGGTAGGGCGTGGGAAGCATTCACCGGACTGGATCGAATTTTTGCTGCGCGTTGGAGATCGAAAGCAAGCTGGTCCCACAGCGCCACCGCAGGGATTGTTTTTGGTTCGAGTAGACTACCAAGTGCAGCCGCTGACTACCGAAAGCGGATAGTTCAATTTCGGTTTGGTTCTCGTTTCCGTCCGGTTGGTAAGCTGCGGCGGGAACGGCGGGAACGGCGGGGCAGTGCAGGGGGGGCTGGACGATTCAAGGGGGCATGCCTAAAACCCGAAGCTTTAGGCGTCACGATGCATCTTTTCTTTTCGGCCTGTTTGCCGAATATTGTGCGGCCGATCTGAAGTGACGCCGTCTGCGCCGTGATGCGGTCTAGTTTGTCAGAAAGGTTGGAACGCATGCGAGTCGCCCATGTCATCACGCGGATGATTGTCGGCGGGGCACAGGAAAACACGCTCCTAACATGTCTCGGGCTGCAGCGTGACTTTGGCGATGAGGTGTTGCTGATTACAGGGCCATCCTTGGGGCCCGAGGGCGGATTGCTAAGTCAGGGCAGGGCAGGGGAGTTGCCGATTTTGGAGCTGCCGCGATTGCGACGGAAGATTGATCCTCTTCGGGATGCTTTGGCGTATCGCGATATTCATCGCGCGTTGCAGGATTTTCGGCCGGACGTCGTGCATACGCACAGTGCGAAAGGGGGAATCCTGGGCCGATTTGCTGCGCATGCACTAGGCGTTCGGGCAATCGTTCACACGGTTCACGGGGCTCCCTTCCATCCCTACCAACCAAGACTGGCCCGCTGGTTTTATCGATATTGCGAACATCACGCCGCAAAACGTTGCCATCAATTGGTCTCGGTCGCAGACGCGATGACCGATTTGTTGGTCGCTGCAAAGGTCGCACCGCGAGAAAAATTTGTCACTGTCTACAGCGGAATGGACGTGGAACCGTTTCGTCGAGCCAACCAGGAACGCGAACAAACCCGCGCGGCTCTGGGGGTCATGCCTGAGGAGGTAGTGATCGGGAAAATCGCTCGATTGTTTCATCTTAAGGGGCATGACGACTTAATCGAGGTTGCCAGGCAGCTCCGCGATGGTTTCCCAGCAATCCGGTGGCTGTTGGTTGGCGATGGTATTTTGCGAAAGGCGTTGGAGTCAAAAATCAGGGAAGCGGGCCTGCAGCAGCAGTTTATTTTCACCGGTTTGGTTGATCCAACGCAAATCCCTGGTTTGATCGGAGCTATGGATATCCTGGTACATACCTCGTATCGCGAGGGGCTTGCGCGGACGTTGCCCCAAGCATTGATCGCAGGGAAACCGGTGATTAGTTACGACATTGATGGTGCCCGCGAAGTGGTCCTTGATGACCAGACAGGCTTTTTGATCAAACCGGGAGATATTCCGCAGTTAACGGAACGACTGGGGCGGCTGATTGCCAGCGCGTCGTTGCGACACAGGCTGGGAGCTTCGGGCCAGCAGCGGTTTACCGATCGCTTTCGCGATACGACGATGACTGGGCAGTTGCGAGAAATCTATCAGCGGCTGCTTGACAGTCGATAGCAAACCGGTCACGAGCGGGCAGGGCAGGGGAGTGGTTGGCAAGCGGCTTTCCGTCCGTTTCAGCCTTGTTAAGATAGTGGCTTCCGATTAGCCGACGACTAACCGATAAAAAGTGTAGCAGATGACCAAAGCCCGTGATTTCCTGGGACCGTATCGACTGATCCGGCTGATTCGCGCCGGCAGTGCCTGCGAGGTCTGGGAAGCGATTCATACCAAGAAAGACGAACGTTTCGCGTTGAAAATCCTGCGTCCCAATAAGCGGGATGACAAGGCGGAATTAGCCGCACTGAAGCATGAATTTCAAGTCGGTTCGACACTGACGGCCAGTAATCGGATCATCAAGATCTTCCAGTACGCGATCGAAAGCGACGCGCCGTTACTGGTGATGGAACTTTTCAGCGAACTAAACATGAAGCAAGCCTTGCGGCGTGGCCCCGATTCGTTGGCGTTCATGCTGGACAAGATTATCGAACAGGCTGCCGAGGGGTTGTTTTACCTGCACGACAAAGGCTGGATTCATCGCGATATCAAGCCGGACAACTTTTTGGTTAGTCGAGAGGGCGAAACGAAACTGATCGACTTCCAGATCGCGACCAAGAAGAAGACTGGGTTGGCCAAGCTGTTTTCCAGCGGCGGGGCAGTGCAGGGGACTCGCAGTTACATGTCCCCCGAGCAAATCCGGGGAAAGCATTGCGACGAGCGGGCCGATATTTACAGCTTTGGCTGTGTTTTGTATGAGGCGGTAACGGCGAAGCCGCCCTACACGGGAGCAACCCCCAACGAACTGCTGACCAAACATCTCAGGGCAAACATCCCAAGTCCGTTGGTGATCAATGACAATGTGACGCCGGAATTTGCCGCCATGGTGCGCCGTATGATGGCCAAGGATCCGGAGCAACGCCCATCGTCGATGTATAAGTTTTTAAAGGAATTTAAAACGATCAAGCTATTCAAGCGGCGACCTAAGGAGCCTGAGATTAGTGTCTTTGATGATTTACCTAGCTTTAAGAATCCAGATGATTTATTTCGAAACTAGGGTGGGTCAACGCAGCCGTCAATACCTTATAAGTGATACGGGTTTGATAACGGACAGATTTAGTTTCTCTCTATCTATCTAGTAATTATTATTATGCAATCAGGGCCGGGATTAGAATTTGAGCGTGACGTGATTGCGCTAGAAAATCATATTGAGGAGCTTGTCCGGCAATCGAACAATGCTGCCGATCAAGATGGGACGATCCGCGATTTGCGTGAGCAACGCAACGAAATGCTGCGAGAGATCTATTCCCGCTTGTCGCCATGGCAGACGGTCCAGGTCGCCCGTCATCCCGCGCGTCCTTACACCAGGGATTATCTGAATCTGGCATTTGATGATTTTGTTGAATTGCACGGAGACAAACACTTTGGTGACGACCGGGCGTTACTGACGGGGTTTGCAAAGTTGGACCGGTACAAGGTGATGATTGTCGGTCATCAGAAAGGCCGGACTTACAAGGAACGCCAAGCATGTCACTTTGGTTGCGCGCATCCGGAGGGGTATCGCAAGGCGATGCTCAAGATGCGTTTGGCGGAAAAGTATAACTTACCGCTGATTTGCTTTATCGATACTCCCGGGGCGTATCCCGGTGTTGGGGCCGAAGAACGCGGTCAGGCGCAGGTGATTGCAGAAAGCATGTTCAAAATGAGCCAGTTGCGAACGCCCGTGGTGTGTGTCGTGATTGGTGAAGGCGGATCGGGCGGGGCGTTGGGGATTGGCGTGGGTGATCGGGTTGCCGTGTTGCAGCACGCGTATTATTCCGTCATCAGCCCCGAGGGCTGTGCGGGTATTCTTTGGAAAAGCCACGAGCATGCACCCAAGGCGGCCGATGCATTACGGTTTACCTCGACCGATCTGCAACGCTTGCGGGTCATTGATGATGTGATCGACGAGCCCTTAGGGGGCGCCCACCGCGATCACCATCAGATGGCGATTCGGCTGAAGGCCTATTTGCTGAAGGCGTTGGGTTCGCTGGTGCAGCAACCACAGGAAGCATTGTTGTCCCAGCGGTACGAAAAATTTCGTCAGATGGGCGTCTACCTGGAACAAAGCACGACGCAGCCTGTATGATAACTGACGAGCGGTGCT
>SLFV01000269.1 GCA_007124075.1 Roseimaritima sp. | reverse complement strand
TCATCGGTGGCAGGATGAATGGAATCGGACGAAAGGGAATGAGGCGGGAACGCCCCACGGCTCTTAACCGTACACGACCAATGCAATCGTGCAACGCTTGGGACGAACCGCAAATCCTCTAACGCGGTTGACGACCACCCCCCCGGTGGTCCGGGAAGGCTAAAAATGAGGGTTGGTCCATCGTGGAGTTCGCCGGAATTCATGGAGTGAGAGCAATTCTGGCGAATTCCAATACCTTAGGAACCGTTCGGAAATAACTTCGCAGTACTACTATCCCTCACTTGGTCTCTCCCATGAGATTTCCGCTGCGCGGAGCATGGGAGAGAAACAAAATGCCGAAGTTATTTCCGAACGGTTCCTTAACGTGAATCGCTAACAAACCACGAGGCTGTCGCTCGCCCTCAGTCCACGCGGTGGGCTGAGATCGGCCGCGGCTTATCCGCAGCATCGCCGGACTGTCCCGCGTCCTGCCGTAGCACAGGCTGGAGGTCGGAGCCAACGGGAACAGACCCCCGGCCGCCCTCATGATCGACCTGCTGGGCGGTTGCGTCCATGGCCGTCGACGTCGGAGCGATCCGAGGTTTAAATAGCCGCCCCAGGGGACTGGCCAGCAACGCGGGGAGGAACAGCATGTCCCCGATCAAGGCCGTGCCGAGCATCAGCAGCATCAATGTTCCAAATCGCTGGGTGGGCGTAAATGAACTGAGCGCGAAAACAAACAGCCCCAACCCGCCGACAATCGTCGTTTGGGTCATTGCGGGGCCAACACGGCGATAGGTCATAATGATGGCTTTTGTACGCCCCATGCCTGTGTCAAGGTTATGCCGAAACCACGTCAAAAAGTGAATCGTGTCATCGACGGCAACCCCCATTGCGACCGAAGCGGTCATCATGGTTCCAATGTCGATCTTGACGCCCAGGTGACATAGCAAGCCAAATACGACCGCGACGGGAAAAATATTCGGAATCATCGCGACCAAGCCCGCGGCCACTCCATAGACAAAATTTTTCGGTCTCAAACAGTCCCGCGGGCTGAGACCAGGGTTCAACAGGATTGCCATGACGGCTGCAATCAGAACGAACGCCCACGCAATCGATTCCACCAGGCTGTACAGTAACGTGCGTTGGGCCTTGTAAACGACAGGCACGACGCCGGTGTAAACGACTTGAACTGGTCCCGAATTATTGGGAATCGGAACATTATCAACCAAGGCGGGTGTCGCGACGGATAGCGGAACATCGCGAAGATCCAGAAAGTTTTTCACATTTGACTTGATGAAATCTAAATCGTAGTCTTCGTGGTCCCGCAGCAAGATCAGCAAATCCGCGTTGGCTAAACTCCTACCCCACGCATCCGATCGCTCCTTGCCCGATAATGCTCCGCCGGCAGGATCGTGCCACACGACACGTGAACGCCGGTGATTTCGCAACAGATCACCCACGACCGCTTCGAAGATGCCACGCTGGTCAATCTGTCGCGAATTTTCCTCCTGCTCACCGGCCGGGGTCAACGTCGGTTCCATTCCCAGACGCTGAGGTCGGGCCCGTCCGAGCACGACGATCGTTCGCCGCGTTCGCATGTCACTTTCCAAACGTCTGGCGATCTCCTGGTCCGCGCGATAGGCTTCCAAGACGGGTTCCACCGCATCGCGAAGGTCGTAAATGAAGCGTCCGTAATCCACGTCGGACAAGGCGCTGACCCGCAGGCTGATCCGATACAAGTCACTACCCGACAATGGCCCGGAGGTTTCCGTCCGAAAATAATCGCTCTCTTGCAATTCCTCGCGACCGCTGACCAACTCTTGGTTAAACCGGTAGCGTGTAACGCTGTGATCGCTGTTGGATGGTTCGGGCAATTCCGGCAAGAATGTCGCCGTGCTCATTGCCCGCCCGACAACGCCAAGACCCTGTTCGCCGAAAGTTTGATCGACAATCGTTTGAATCCGAGACACCGCCTCCACCCGCTGCAGCATGTCCATCGCCCGCCAGCGAGTCTCTGGCGATTGGTCGCCGACGCGACCGTCGGGCGGTTCCTCCTCGTCAATCGCACTACGCCCCTCCTGTTGGATTTGCGCGGTTGCCTGGTTCGGGACCCGAACGACCAGTTCCATCGGTACCAGTTTCCCGAAATTGTCTTCCAGCCAGGCATAATCGTTGATGATCCGTGACTCGCTGCTGAATAACTTCAGCAACTGGACCGTCGTTTGGATCTTCGTCAGCCCATAAACACAAATGATCAAACCCACCAGAGAAATAATGCAGACGAACCTGTAATGCGGAACAACCCAATTACCGATCGCCCCCCAGAAACGTCCCAGGAAACCTCCATCGCCGATATCTCCCCGTTTGGACTTCGCACGTAGTTTCAACTGAGGGACAAACGTTTCCAACGCAGCGGGCAAGTAGGACAACACGATCAAAACCGTCGCCAGCACCCCCAGCGCGGAAAACAGACCGAATTTCCGAATCGGAGTAATATTGCTGGTATACAGCGACAACAAGCCAATCGCTGTGGTCACCGCGGCAAGGGTGCAAGGCATAATCGCGTGCCGGAACGCGCGCTCGGCAGCGCCTTTCTGCCCGTGGGACTCGACCTCGTCACGGTAATAGTTAACGACATGAATTGCACCCGAGAGCCCCAGCACATACACCAGCGATGGCATGCTAAGCAAAATCGCATCGACAGCCGTCCCCGTCCAGCCGACGATCGCCATACCCACGACTGCCGACAAACCACCGACCAAAAAAACCATCAACGTGATCTTGATGCTGCGGAAGCACAGGAACGAAAGGACCACTCCAATCAGAACGCTGTACCCCACCAATCGCACCAGCGTGATCGTTCCCTCCTCGTCGATAGAGACATTGTCAACCGGCGGTCCCCCCAAACGCAGTGGCGGGCGCCCGGTCACACCAATCGGCAACACACGATCAAATGGGGGAGGAGCCGCAGAAGGAATCGGTGCGGGCTCTAGACCCGATTGATCTGCCAACGTCAAGACACGTCCCCGCGGTCCCCCCAGCACGCCGCGACCGACAACATACGGTAGGTTTCGCAGGCCCAGCGGAGTCAGCGTCAACATCACGCACGTTTGCGCCGCAGGCGGTTCCACCTTCAAATGATCGAACACCGCATACCACGCCTCAGCTCTTCCCACGGAGTCGGCAGATAACAACGCGTGGCGATCCCCAGCAAACAAGGAATCAACAACCCGCTCGATCGCCGATTCCGCGACGATCGGCAGTTCCTCCGGAGTCCATTCCATTTCCCCTATGTGATCGAGATGCTGGATTAAAGCTTCCGCCGTCCAAGGGAAATCCCGGGGTACCGGGGGAGCGAACAGCGTTCCCGTCAATCGCTCGGTCGCCCGCCGAGCAGCGACGCGTGGTCGTTGGTCCCGATCCGTTAAATCGATTGGCCATAACGGCCCACCTTCGGCAGCCAGCACGGAAACCACATCGGGGCCCGTCTGGACGGTGCGAAACAGCGGGGCAGTCAGCAAAGCTGGATTGTTGTAGTAGGGATTGATCACCTGCGGATCGTCGGTTCCACCGAAGGATTGAACAAAAGTGCCCTTAACCTCAAACCCGCCCAGCAGCCTACGAATCGCGGTTATGGTCCCGCGGACTGCGTTCGCCTCCCCCTCGTATCGATACAGTCGCCCGTTGGGGGTGATGAAAAACCAAGTGCCATCCTCGCTATACAGCCACTTCTCTTCCCGTCCGCCCCAGTTTTTCATGACATCGGCCGGCAACAACAGGTGGTACTGTTGGGCGATCGCGCGAGCCTGCTCCCAGTGCGGCAATACTACGTCGGGCCGACCCTCTTCTGATTCCGCACGTAGTTTTTCCGCAAACAAACGCAGACGTTCGTCGTCGGCAGTGCAATCGGGCCACGTCGCCAGGATGAAGCGTTCGCCCGCGAAGTAGTCACCAAACCACGCTAATTCGGAGGTTTCCACGAAATCACTGGGCAACCAATCCTTGACGTTGTTTTCCGTTTTCTCCAGGCTCTTCCTGGCACCCCGCAACGCCCACGGGATGAAAAAAAATATCACGATTAGGATCAGCATCGCGTTGCTGCGGCCAAACAGCGACGGACGTGATAAAAACGGTTCAGTCATCAAAGCGATACAGCAGAAATAAGAACGGAAGTACCTAGCATAAGCCTACTGCAAGCTGGGGTCACTTGACACCACAATGACACGGCGTTGGCGTAATAAACCCTAAACCCATCCCGCCAACGGACAACACGAAACCTAATGGCTGTCGCAACTGCGCAGACTCTCACGATTTCTCCAGCAACCGACGATACAGGAGTGACAGCGAGCGGCGGACAAAAAATGACCACCCCTGACCGACGCCCTTTCCCGATCCCGCGTCGCAGTTGCCAGGAACGGCAGATCAACGGCACAGTTATCGCACTGGCGGTTGAAAGCGTATCGCTGGCAAGAAAATGCGTCCACGTCAATTGCGTGTGGCGTACCGCATTTTCCGACAAAACGTCTTATCCGTTCAGTTAGCACACATCAGGCAAAATAGGAGACTTGCGTCATTTGAATCCCATGCCGCTTGGTCGCTGGTCTAAAGCACCCTTAACGCCCAGTTGTCTGGGGTCGCGGGCCAGTTTATCACTAATGATGCGGAAATCGTCCAAAATCGGCCGGACCCTCGCGGTGGCGAATTCGACATTTTCGATCACGCGTTTCACCTGCAAGTACAGGTCATCATCTTCGATAATTTTTCGTAACGTGCCGTCGCCATCATTCAGTGCGTTGGCAAACTGTCCCGCTGCTGCCAAGGTTACTTGCAATTCATCGAGCGTGTTTATCATTCGAGCTGCAAATTCGTCGCTCTGCTCCGCGAACGGTCGCGTGATTTCCTCCACATTGCTAACCGTTTGTCCGGCGGAGACGACCACCTGCTGGACCTCATTGCCGACGCTTTCAAAACTTTCCGCTGCCTGTGCTACGGAAAGCAGCGTCCCCTCCGCCCGACGCTTTAGCTCTGGCAGTCCGGTGATCGCTTCCCGCAATGCGCGTTGAACATCCTCGTCGCCCAGCAGTTGCCGAACCTCCGCCAAGGTTGCCCGCAGTTCGTCCGCTGCCGCTGAGGTCTGCGTGGTGAGATCACGGACCTGTTGACCGCCATCTCCCAACGCGTCGCTAACGTTACCCGCCAGTTGCGTTACACTGCCACCGGCTTTGGCCACCGCATCGCCGGCCAGCCGCATGGTCGCCAAGGTTTCTTGAACCTGGTATTCCATATCCAGCAGCACCGCAAAAGGGTCTCCCGCAACGGTTCCACGACCGATGAAATCTCCACTGCGAGCCGGGACCGTGATCAATTTCAGTTCTTCTGGATCAAGCATTTGATTGGGAGGGCTGCCAGCCTGACCGTCAAACATCCTAATCAGTTCTTCTTCACTACGGCGCACGAATTCGATGCTTGCATCGCCAGTGATGATCGATCCCATCGTGATTCGCGGCACGTAGGCGGGGGTTGGGGAATAGCGGGGTTCAATCAGCATCGTTAGCTGCACCCCACCATCTGGCAGCAAACGCACGTCGCTTACGCGGCCGATGCGAACGCCATCCCGGAGCACGCGGGTATTCGTGCTAACCCCAGGAGTTGCATCGAAGGTCGCTGTGACATGGATATGCCTGGTCAGCAGCGACGGGATGGCCCCGAACAGGAAAGTCAGAATGATCGTGACAGCCACCGATGCGACCACCAACACGCCCACTCCAAATTTTAAACGGTTCTCTTCCATGTCTGCTGAATCTCAATATAGCCCCGTTCCGCGACCGAACAGTTCGACGGGCAGAAAGGGAAAATGGATCGAAAAAACGCCTCACGTTGATGATGGGCTAGTTGATTTGCATCAAATTGGAATCCGCCATCATCTCCGTCAATCGCTCACCCGCCTCACCACGCACAAACTGCCGCACCCTGCGATCCTCTGCATGTTCTAAACCGCTGGGTGCACCGTCGAACAGCACCTGTGAATCATTAGTCGACAGTCGCGCCCGCGGATACAGCATGACCACGCGGTCGGCGACTTTGCGAGCCGTATGCATGTCGTGCGTTACCACGACACTGGTGACGGGATAGGACCGCCTGGTTCGTAAAATCAACTCGTTAATCACGTCGCTCATGATGGGATCTAGACCGGTGGTTGGTTCGTCATAGACCACCAGTTCGGGTTCCATAATCAAGGCTCTGGCAAGTCCCACGCGTTTGCGCATCCCGCCTGACAAATGGGCCGGCTTTTTCCTTAAAACCTCTGGGGGCAAGCCCACCTCAGCAAGCTTCCGTAGGACCATTTGGTTTAAGTCATCCTTGCCGCACTGACGATGCTGTTCGATCGGAAAGGCGATATTCTGAAAGATGTCCAGACTGTCAAATAACGCTGCGTTTTGGAAAACAAATCCAATTCGTTGTCGAACCTGCGAAAGCTGTTTGGCATCCAGTTTGGCTAGCTGTTTGTTATCAAACATGATGGTTCCCCTGCTGGGTTTGACCAAGCCGATCAGGGTTTTCAGCAGCACTGTCTTGCCGCACCCGCTTTCCCCGATGATCGCCAGCGTCTGACCGCGCGGCACCACCAGATTGATATCCTTCAAAATGGTTTGCTGTCCGTAGGTCACGGTTACCCCTTCGGCCCGCAGCAAAATTTCATGGTCGCCGCGATGCGACTGCAGGTCGGCTGGACCGCGAGCCTGTTGCGATGTTGATGGTGATTCGTTTTCCATTGGACCCACTGGAGATTGCACCCGCTCAAGAGGGGAGCGTCAAATAAACAATTTTAGGGTAGGGTTTGGGGGGTCAATAATGAATTGCCTCCGGCGGCCTCTTCCGATGCTTCGCACTATTGACTGCCGCCCGCTAACCCAAACACTCGATGATGACAAACCAATAGTTGCATCTGAATGACTTTCCGCCGCGCTGCTACAAAATCGATGTCCCCGCGTTGATGTGTCTAAACAAAACGACATCCATCAGTATGTTTAGTACCAAATCGACAGCCAAAATCAGCACGAAGGAATGCACAAAGGATGCCGTTGCGGCGCGACCAACGCCGTCAGCGCCGGGCTGGCAATGAAACCCCCGGTAACAACTGACGATCGCGATCGTGCCACCGATGAGCATCTGGTTGACGACCTTGGCGGCCTGGCCGCTGCCGGTCTCGCCGAGGTGCGTGACGCGCCGCGCATAGCACCCGACGAACGGCGCGATGCGGACCAGGGCGTCGGTCGCGCCGCCGGCCATGACGATCAATGTTCCCGCCCTGGCACCATCGACACCCCCGCTGACCGGCGCATCAACCCAGGCCATGCCATTGGCCGCGGTGAGGCGCGCAGCGAACTCGCGCGTGGCGAGGGGATGAATGGTCGAGTGATCGACGAGCACGCCGCCATGTGCCGCTGCCGCCGCGATCCCGTCCACGCCGAAGACGACGTCTTCAACCGCCTGTGTGTCGGTCACGCACAGAAACACGTGCCGGCAGCTGCGCGCGAGGTCGGCCGGTGAGGAGGCGCTCGCTGCGCCCGCCGCTACGAGCGGCTCGG
>SLFV01000449.1 GCA_007124075.1 Roseimaritima sp. | reverse complement strand
GGTTTCAGGCCCAGGATTGGCTGGGTGACGATTACGACCGTCATTTCAGCATGCGCAACCGCATTGGACGGGTGTTCGAGGATCAAGCATGGATCGAAAACATCAATGTTGCCGCGAATGTGACGCTGGCCAGTCGGCACCATGGTGTAACCAAACAGGAAGTCATCGCCGATGTCCGGCACTGGGGTGCTGACTTTGGCGTCGCGGAGTTAATTCAGGAACGACCGGCCTTCGTCCATCCGTCGCTGTTGCAGCGTCACCAATGGGTTCGTGCCTTCCTGGGTAAACCTGTCTTGCTGCTGCTGGAACGTCCGTTGAAATCGGCATCAACTGCTGAAGCGAGCATGCTGCTGCGTGCTGTTAATTCGATTCGCAAAGAGGGCACGGCGGTCGTTTGGTTCACCAGCAGTATCGATGACCTTGCCAAGATTCTGGAACCCCCGATTTCGCACTATGAAATCAAAGACGGCGAACTGTTGCCCATCGAGGGAGGGAAACAGCGATGAACGAACCTTTTCGACTGAGATATGCCAGTCAGATCGTAGGTCTCTTTCTGCTGGCGATCCTGCTGATCGTCTTTCTGATCCTGTTGTTGCGAGCCAGTCGCTACTTTACCGCACATGATCTGTACTGGATTGAAATGACGCAGGATGAGGTAGCGTATCTACAACGCAACGCCGACGTCATGATTTTGGGGCAGCGAGCCGGGCAGGTGGAAAGCATTCGTTACATTGAAAAAAGTGACAAGATCCGTGTCAACTTAAACATTGATCCACGTTACAGCTCCGACATCTTCATCGACTCGGTTGTAGCAGTGGAACGAAAGCTTGGGATTGGTGCGCCAGTGCTAATCATTCGCCGCGCGGCAGGTCGCGAAGGAGCGATGATTCCCCTGCCGCCCGGAAGTCAGATTGTTAGTGTCCAGGCCGAGGTCGATCGTTTGGATAAGATGGCTGATGAGGCAGCGGTCGTGAGCGATTCGGCTCGAAAAATCCAGATGCAGATGGACCCTACTCTGAGGAGTATCGAACACGCGGGGAATCGCTTTCGGGACTCGCTCGACACTGCGGTCGATCCGGCCATGGTGAAGTTCCAGTCGGCCTCGGAATCGTTTCAGGAGTCCAATCGGGTGGTGCGTCCGCAAGCGTTACAGACCTTGCAGGCAATGGAGTCTGCCACGGAAAACTTGGACCAGAGGATTACCGCACTGACACAAAAAATGGAACAGCTTGTCGAAGACGACATGCGTCAAACGCTGGCCGGAATTAACCGTTCTGCCAGCGATGTTGGTGATTCGGCTCGCACGATCAAAGCAAGCAGCCAGAATATTAACCAGGACGTCAACGAAACGTTATTGGTGCTGCGCGCGGCCGCGACACAGGTGCAACAACTTGCATCCGACACCAACGAACTTGTGCGGATTCTCCGCGCCGAAGCGGAGGAGCTGCCAGGGACGACTGGCAAGGTGAACGATACATTGGATGACACGCAGGATCTGGTCGATGAAATTCGCAGCCATTGGCTGTTGCGTCGATACAGTAAGCGGCCCTCATCAACGACCCCCATTTCGCCTTCGGCACTTCGCGGGGGCACAGCACGGTGATGCCCAACCACGTTAACCTGACGATGATACACGCAGCCGCCGGGCGGAGCGCACGCCTGCCGGCAAACCGCAATGGGTGTCATGGGCCATGCGGCCTGCCGTCGGCATCCTGGCTGCTATTGTTTGGGATAATCGCGGTTGTTCCAATCGGTTGCCACTCGGCAAACAGGGCTCGTGTGAGTGTTGATTCCACGATCGGGCGTGCGGCTTCATCGGCGGACGAGGCGTTTGCTGAGGGACAGCTTGATACTGCGCTGAAGCAGTATCGACGTGCTCTGCATCGCGCCTGGGCGATTGATGATCCAGTCGCATCGGGCACGATTGCCTACAACTTGGCCGCGAGCTGGCTGAGTGCGGACCAAACCGATTTGGCTCGGGACTGGCTGTTGGAAGCTCGCAGCGAATTATGTCGCGGTGGTAACAGTACGGCAAACGTTTGGTTGATGGAATCGAAAATTGCATTGCAACAATGTCGTTTTGATGACGCGCGGTTGTACATTGCACGGGCCGAAGGAACAGAGCCGCCTTGCGGAGACGGATCCCGGCAGTGTGGTTGCTGTCGGACCGATCCCTGCAGCGAAAGTTGTCTGAAGGGCGTTCCCGTGTTGGGCCCGCACCTAAGCGAAAAACGCGGCAAGCGACAATGCAAGCGCGATTTTCAGACGCAAGTCAGCCTTGCCAAAGCTCGACTTGCGGCGGAACAATACGACATTCCCCAAGCAATGCAACACTTTCGCAACGCGTGCGAAAATGCCAAACATGTCTGTAGCGAGGACTTGCAGGCGGAATTGCATAACGTGGCGGCTTTGATCCATCTGGCCAACGGGCAGCACTTTCAAGCGGCTTGTCATTTTGATGCGGAAGCAAAGCATCTTCGTTTAGCTGGCAACCATCGGGAAATCCCCGGGATCCTGGAACTTGCAGCGGCAGCGTACCAACACTCTGGGCGTCAGCGCATTGCCGCCAATCGTCTTTGTCGCGTCGCGCGGATTTGGCTGGGACGTGGGCACCCCAGAAAAGCCTGGGAAATGCTGCAAGCAGCCAACGAAATGGCAAGTCGCATTTATTGCGAAAACACCCAAATTCGCCTCTCGCTCACCGCCTCTGAAATATCGCAAGTTTTGACCGCATCGGATGCGAACCTGCCAGATAGACGCGAAGATCTTCTGGTGGAATAAGCAGCCAAGCCCAACGGTCTTCATGGAATGGACGCCGCAGTTCGCTTGGGCGAGTGGCCGGTACGGATCGCCCAAGCCTTTCCTGTTGCCTAGACCGGCTGAACTAGATCAAGGAGACGTCGCATTTCCGCAACTGCCTGACGCATGCCAACCATCACGGCACGGGAGACAATCGCGTGTCCAATGTTCAGTTCACGCATCCCCCGGATCGCAGCGACCGGCCGCACGTTGACGTAATTTAAGCCATGGCCCGCATGCAATCGCATTCCTCGCTGACATACCAACGCACCCGCCACACGCAAGCGTTCCAGTTCCAAACCGGGGTCATCGCAGCACGCCAAGGCATACGGCCCGGTGTGCAGTTCGACAGCGTCCACCTTCAACTTTGCAGCCGCGGTGATCTGGTCAGGCTCTGGATCCAGGAATAGACTGACCTTAATCCCCACACCACGTAACCGCTGGACTGCCTCCATGATTCGACCGCCGTCATTGCGGACATCCAGGCCACCCTCAGTAGTCACCTCCTGACGCCCCTCGGGAACCAGCAACGCCCAGGTCGGTCGCGATTGGCAAGCGATCTGAACCGTGGCAGGATCGCAGGCGATTTCCAAATTGGTTTTCACCGCGACCGTCTTTACCAGTAATTCCACATCACGTGCCTGGATATGCCGCCGATCCTCACGGAGGTGAAACGTAATTCCGTCGGCTCCCCCTTGTTCAGCGAGTCCCGCAGCGATCACCGGATCAGGCTCATACGTCCGTCTGGCCTGCCGCACGGTGGCGACGTGATCGATGTTCACTCCCAATTCAATCATGTTGTTCGTCTTTCAAGTCAAAGTCGGGTGGTCCGCCACAATCACGACATTGCGAACCTAGCGTAACGTCACAAGCGTCACCTGCGGCAAGGCCGCAAGCTGTTACGCCTGCTGCGCAATAGGTTGTTCAACCGCATGAAAGGCGTAGCTGCCATCGCAGAAATCGACCATAATCGTACTGCCTTCTGGGTAACTTTTCTTCAGTAATTCGGTGGCAAGCCGATTCTGTATTTCGCGCTGAATCACACGTTTCAGCGGTCGCGCACCGTAGGCTGGGTCGTAGCCCTGGTTGGCAATCTGCTGCACCGCAGATTCGCTGACTTCCAGGTTCAAGCCCACGTCGACTAATCGCTCCTTCAGGTACTCCAGTTGCAGCACAACGATCTGCTTGATCTGCTGGCGTTTCAGTGGCTGGAAGATAACCGTTTCGTCGATTCGATTTAGAAACTCGGGCAAAAACTTCGCCTTTAACGGTCCGTCGACCGCCTCCTGTAATTCATCTTCGCTACCTCCCGCGGTGGCAACCGCCTGGATGGCCTGGCTGCCCACGTTGCTAGTCATCACGATAACGGTGTTCGTGAAATCCACCGTGCGCCCATGCCCGTCGGTCAGCCTACCATCATCCAACACTTGCAGCAGGATGTTGAAGACGTCCGAATGCGCTTTCTCCATTTCATCCAACAGGATCACACTGTACGGTCGCCGACGAACGGTTTCGGTCAGCTTGCCGCCTTCCTCGTAACCGACGTATCCGGGAGGGGCACCGATCAGTCGCGCAACGCTGTGACGTTCCATGAATTCACTCATGTCGATTCGCACGATCGCCGCTTCGTCGTCGAACAGAATCTGTGCGAGCGCCTTGCAAACTTCGGTCTTGCCAACGCCTGTTGGGCCAAGGAACAGGAAGGATCCGATCGGTCGCTGTGGGTCTTGTAGCCCACTTCGACTTCGCCTGACCGCATCGGAAATAGCTCTAACGGCTTGATCTTGGCCGACAACCCGCTGGTGCAAACGTTCCTCCATGACCAGCAGTTTCGCCCGTTCAGTTTCCATCATCCGGCTGACAGGCACGCCGGTCCACGAACTTACAATCTCCGCGATCTCTTCCTCTGTGACCTCCTTCCGCAACAGACGTCGTCCGCTACCTGCATCGCGTCCGTCCCCGCGATCATGTTTGGTCTGTTCTTCCAATGACTCCAAGCGTTCGTGCAGGCTGCGTCGCTGCTGATCGACCTCGTACAGGCCTTGGTACTCGCTTTCCTCGATTGGCTGCCCGGAAGCTTGTTTCTGGCGGAGTTCCGCTTCTTGCGAGCGAAATTGGTGGTTCAACCGTTCCAGGTCACGACGTAGCCCCTGGACATCGTCTAGCCCAATTTTTTCCGCGTCCCACTGTTCGCGCAAACTGGCTAGTTGAGCCCGCAAACCAGCCATTTCCTCACCGATCGCACTGCGACGTGCGGTCGCGGACGGATCCTCCTCGGCTGCCAGTTGCCTGTCAGCCAACTCCAGTTGCTGCAATCTTCGCTGCAATTGATCAATCGGCTCGGGGACACTTTCCTTTTCCATTGCCAGACGACTAGCGGCTTCATCCACCAAGTCGATTGCTTTGTCAGGCAGGAACCGATCCGAGATATACCGGTGCGACAACTGTGCCGCTGAAACTAGTGCACTATCGGTGATTCGTACACCATGATGAGCTTCATAACGAGGCTTCAGCCCGCGCAAAATCGCGATCGAATCCTCAACATTGGGCTCATTGACAAACACGGGCTGGAATCGTCTGGCCAAGGCAGCGTCTTTTTCGATATGCTGGCGGTATTCATCCAACGTCGTGGCCCCTACGCACCTCAGAACACCGCGAGCCAGCTCCGGCTTCAAAAGATTCGCAGCGTCTGCGGAGCCTTCGGCTTTTCCAGCGCCGACAACCAAATGCAGTTCATCAATAAACAGGATGATTTGTCCCTCTGCATCCTTCACCTCACGCAAAACCGACTTCAGTCGCTCTTCAAAGTCGCCGCGAAACTTGGCTCCTGCTACCAAGGCCCCCATATCCAGGGCAATGACGCGTTTGTTTTTCAAGCTGTGCGGCACATCGCCTTCAACGATCCGCAACGCCAAACCTTCCGCAATCGCGGTCTTGCCAACCCCAGGTTGCCCGATCAAGACCGGATTGTTCTTCGTTCGACGGGAAAGAACCTGGATCACTCGGCGGATCTCGTCGTCGCGACCGATCACAGGGTCCAGTTTGCCAGCCTGGGCCATTTGCACCAAGTCGATTCCGTACTTCTGCAGTGCTTGGTACGTATCTTCCGCGTTCTGGTCAGTGACACGCGCCGAACCGCGGACATCCGCCAACGCTTTCAGCAAATCCTCCGTTCCGACACCTACTAAGCGCAACAAGTTTTGGGTCTTGTTCTGCGCGTCCGCCATCGCCAACAACAAATGCTCGCTGCTGACAAATTCGTCCTTCATTTCCGCCGCTTTTGCCGATGCCGCTTCTAAGACTCGGTTCAGTGACGGCCCAAGCTGTGGCTGACGACCCCCGGAAACCTTGGGCAGTTTTTCAACTTCGCTGCTTACCAGGGATAAAAGCTGCTTGGTGTCGACCCCCGCGCGGGACAGCAGCGGTGCCGCGATACCCTCGGCCTGACCCAGCAACGCGGCAAGCAAGTGAATCGGTTCCAGTTCGGGATTACCCGCCGAGGTCGCCGACGACTGCGCCTCGGCGAGCGCCTCTTGTGCCTTGACCGTAAGTTTATTGAATTGAAAGCTCATGACTCGCATCCTGAAGGGCTGACGACCTGCGCCGCACCGCACGACCGCAATGAAAAATGCGGCAGAAATGGCAGGCTTAAACGACGCACCATTGCAAAGCAAGCCGCGTGCCATTGAGTCATCTGCGAATCAATAATCAGAGCGAAAGGTTAACGCTTGCTAAATTGCGTTGCGCGGCGAGCTCCACGTAAACCAGGCTTCTTGCGTTCCTTCATGCGAGAATCGCGAGTCAAGTAACCACCTTCACGCAGGGTGTCGTGAAGCTGCTCGTCAAAACTGACCAAAGCCCGCGAGACCCCCATGCGAACCGCACCAGCCTGGCCGGTTAGCCCACCACCTGCGACACGAACCAAGACATCAACTTTCCCGTCCTGTCCCGCAATTGAGATTGCATCCGTAATCGCAGTGCGGTGCTGATCATTGACGAAATACTGGTCCATCGGCTTGGAATTGACCGTTACCTTGCCATTTCCCGGGCGAACGCGAACCCGGGCAATGCTGCTCTTCCGACGCCCTGTCCCCAAGGCGTCACCGTTGATTTTGTCTTTCTTAACTGCCACCATTGTTTTCTATCTTATTCAATGTTCGGAACGAAGGTCGTGAAAATAAGCTTTCCTAGCAAGCCCGCAGGTGATAAAACACCAGATGCTTCGGGAAATCACGGCGTCAGGAGACAACTGTCTTCCCGACGCTTCCTAGCGGCTTGGGCAGTTGGGCCTGATGCGGGTGTTCAGGGCCAGCATAGATCTTCAGCTTACTGAGCATCTGTGTCGCTAGCTTATTCTTGGGTAGCATCCGACGAACGGCGTGATACAGCAAGTCCCCTGGTTTTCGCTCGCGACGGTCTGCGTAGCTTTCCAGCTTCAGGCCAGGATACCCGGTGTACCAAGTGTAATGTCGTGTGTCCATTTTTTTACCGGTCATCGTGATTTTCTCGCAGTTGATGACGACGACGTAATCGCCGCAATCAACATGCGTGGTATACTCGGGGCGATGTTTTCCCATCAAAATCATCGCAATATCGCTGGCCAACCGCCCCAGCACTTGGTCGGTGCCGTCGACAAGATGCCACTGTTTTTTGACTTGACCTGGCTTGGCCATAAACGTTCGCTGAGCAACCATACCGGTGAACTTGTATTCTGAAATGAAGGACCAAAGTGAAAAACGGATCACGATCACGAAAGCCACATCAGGCTTTTGGGAT
>SLFV01000076.1 GCA_007124075.1 Roseimaritima sp. | reverse complement strand
GGTTGTCATCGAAGGTGTTTACAGTATGGATGGCGACTTTTGTGATCTGCCTCGCGCGATCGAGGTCTGCAAGCGACATCATGCGTTGTTGATGGTTGACGAAGCGCACAGCATCGGCACGATGGGGGCGACCGGACGCGGTATCAGTGAACACTTCGGGGTTGATGCCCGCGAGGTAGACATTTGGATGGGAACGCTCAGCAAATCGTTTGGGTCGTGCGGCGGCTACATCGCCGGTTCAAAGTCGTTGATTGAATTGCTGCGGTATACCGCGCCCGGATTTGTCTTCAGTGTTGGCTTACCACCAGCCAATGCAGCGGCGGCGGTTAGGTCGATTGAACTGCTGGCCGAACAGCCTGAACGTGTCGAAAGATTAAAGGCCAATAGCAAGCTGTTTTTGGAATTGTTGCTGCAAGCCGGAATCGATACCGGACCTAGCGGAGGGACCGCAGTCATTCCAGTCATCACAGGCAATTCGCTGGTGGCGTTGCGGTTGTCAAGACGAATGTTTTTGGATGGAATCAACGTGCAACCGATTCTGTACCCGGCGGTTGAGGAATCGGCCGCGCGATTGCGTTTTTTTATGACGTGTACCCATACCGAACAACAGATTCGCGAAACCGCGGCGGCGGTCACGAAACACGCCGATGCGTTGGGTTTGCGTCGTCTGGTGTCTTCGCTGGCAAAGTAATGCAGAGCATCGATGCCCAGGCGTTGGCCGCTTGGTTGCGGAAGCAGGCAACCCAGGAAGGCTTTCATTTGTTCGGGGTTGCACCGGCGGTCTCTCCCCCGGGGTACCCCCGTTTGTTGGCCTGGATCGATGCGGGATATGCGGCGGAAATGGACTACATTGCCGCGCGAGCGCCCGCGTACCAACACCCGCTGCACGTGTTTCCGAATGTGCAATCGATTGTTGTGCTGGGATTCCCTTACCGGACCACCGACCATGCATCGCCGCAGATTGGTCGTGGGCGCATGGCAAGGTACGCCTGGGGCACCGCCGATTATCATGACCTGGTTCACGCACGTTTCAAGCGGATCCAAGCCGCACTGAAACACCAGTATGCCGATGTGCGATCTCGGGGAGTTGTCGATTCGGCTCCCTTGATGGAACGTGAGTTCGCGCGTTTGGCGGGCATTGGCTGGAGCGGAAAAAATTCGCTGACGCTTAACAAACACCAAGGCAGCTATTTTTTTCTTGCCTGCTTGCTGCTGGATTGCAAGCTCCCAAGCAACCAGCCTCACGCGATGGACCACTGCGGGACTTGCACGCGCTGCCTGGATGCCTGTCCGACCGACGCGTTTGTTGCTCCCGGCGTGCTGGATAGTCGACGTTGCATCAGTTACCTGACGATCGAACATCGCGGAGCGATTCCCAGCGAATTCAGGCCTTTGATCGGCGACTGGATTTTCGGCTGCGATGTGTGCCAAGATGTCTGCCCTTGGAATCGACGTGGTTCGCAAGCAACCGATGCCGCTTTGCTTCCTCGGCAGACCACGGGGTTGCTTGAACTGACGGAGCTATTTTCGCTGTCCGACGATCAGTTCCGGCAACGGTTTCGGAAGACCCCGCTGTGGCGGTCGCGGCGTCGGGGCCTACTGCGGAACGCTGCAATCGTCTTGGGGAACCAAAAAGCCAGCCAGGCCGCTTCGGTCCTACGGCAGGCCCTAGGAGACTGCGACCCATTGGTGCGCGGCAGTTGCGCGTGGGCGCTGGGCCAAATCAATGTGTCCGAAACCGAAACATGGTTGCGCGCCGCCGCATCGCTGGAATCGGACCCGGAGGTCCAGCGAGAAATCCAAAATGCGTTGGCACAGGTCGTCTCTTCCGGCCCCTCGCAGCCGCCGCAGTAAGGAAGTCGTGCGTCCCGGAGGCGGTGCCCCATCTAAAATCATTCCAACAAGACGTCAGTCCAGACTAGGCGATGATCGGTCGCCTCCACCCACTTGGCGGCCGGAGCGGGCGAGACGGGCCAGAACACTTCGCTGGCAACCACCCGCAGGTTGCGACTGGGCAGGCAGTAGTCGACACGTAGGTTACCGACCGCGAAGGGATTGAAGTTAGCGGTATCCTGTGCGGGGTCCCCCTTATGTTGCCGATTCTTTCTCCCCAGGGCTTCGGTAGCCGCGACCCCGCCCGCACTTCGCGGCCCGGGATCCTGAACACGTTCGTGCTGCAAGAGACCGTTGATCGCTTGTTTCCGCCCCGAGCCATCGAAGGGGTCATTGTTCAAATCGCCAACAAGCACAAATTTGGCTTCGGCGTTCAAACCACCGGCAACCCCCGCGTCGTCGATCAGATGGTCCGCAGCGTCTGGCGTCAGATAGTCGATCCAGAATCGAATTTCATCATGGTTGCGACATTGATTACGTTGCTCCGGTCCATCAAACGCGGGAGGAGTCGGATGGCTGGCCAAAACATGCACCACATCCGCGCCGATTTGAATCGGCACATCCCAATGGCTCTTGGATGACAACCGCAGCAGGCCCCAGGCTTCGTCGCTGTAATACGGTTGGTTTGTGGCGGGGTTCACCGGCACCATCGCATCGGGCAGATCCGACCAAAGGAAACGCTGAAACGTGCGAACCTGGCTATTGCGGATCGGAAACCGGCTTAACAATGCCATCGCGTACTGGCCCTCATAGGTCCCATAGCCAAATGCGTCATTGGGGCCTTGCTGTTTTCCGTCTCCGTCCAGGTCCAATCCGGTATCCACACCCGTGTTGACCGGCCCGGCAAAAAAGTAGGGGTACTCCAGGCCGCGCAACTCAGCTACTTGAGGACAAGCGAGGTATTCCCGCAGAAAGATCTTCAACGCTGCGTGCTCGGGTTCGTAGTCAAATTCATTTAGCAGCACAATGTCGGGCCGCGCTGTTTGCAGGATCGCGGCCAATCGCCCAGCCTGTTCGTTTGCCCCGCCACGGAGGTCGCATCGCAGCGTTCCCGCCTGCTTGCGGTACAACGACGTATTAAATGTCGCAATCCGAATCGCTCTTGAATTTGTTCGGACTGCCTCATCACCCCAAGTGCGCACCTGGCATGTAAGATGGCCGTGGGCGCTCAGCAGCAGCCAAACCAGTACGCATCGAAGGCCAGCGGGCAAACAACCTGGTTGTTGCGACGGAACAAACATCGCCAATCACCTTAAAAAGAAGCGAGAACCGCAATTCTACGCGACACTTTTCGACAGCACGAGCCCTACGGGTCTCGGAACAGCAGACTCGCAGGCAGGAATTCCGGTCGCAACACTTGGAGTTAAAGGGCAGTTATGCCATAATACCCAAATACTGACGCTGAATTGAAAAAGAACAGGTTATTGCCGCGAATGCATCCTCACTTGGGAGCCCTCGATTGTTGACGAAGATTTTCAGTACTCCTTTCCGACTGATGGTCGGCTGGGGGCCCTACCCTCGGTTTTTGGGGTTTATCGGGATTGGTATGCTGGTCCTTTTAAGGGTTACGATTGGTTGGCATTTTTTCAGTGAAGGAGTTGACAAGAAGACCGAAGACTGGAGCGCCGCCCCCTTCTTTGCTTCGGCTCGCGGGCCTTTCGCCGACGAGTTTCAGCGGCTGGTGCCTGATCGTCGCGGCTTGGCGCGGCTGGACATCGAGGTTACGAAAAAGCAGCTTGCTGGTTTTCGCAATGTTGCCATCAATCATTACGGTTTTGGCCCCGACCAAAAAGAGGAAGCCCAGGAGGCTTACGTCGACGCGGTCAAGCAAGTGCAGTACGTTCTGGATACGAACGCCAACGAGATCGAGGAGTACCGTTTGGGACTTGGTCGAGTCCAAAGGTTGCGGGCGGACCCTGTCCGGGCGGATGTAAGCAGCTTGCGGGGGCAGCGCGAGACGGTGGAAGCGGAGTGGAAATCGCTGGTCAAGCCGGCTTTGGTGAATATCGATGTAATCTGGAAAGTTTATGAAGAGACGATTAATTCAGTCGCCAGTGAAGGGCAACGCTCAAGTGGCTACCTGAAGTTATACCTGCCAGCCGAACCGGGGGTTGATCCCCAGCAAATTGAATGGATTGATCGTTTCATCCCTTATTTTGACATGACCATTGGCATCTGTTTAATGGTTGGACTTTTTACGCCAATGGTTTCTCTGGTTGCCGCGGCGTTCCTGTTTTCGGTTTTCCTATCGCAGTTCCCTCCTGCGACGGGTCCATTTTCGACCAACTATCAATTGATTGAATCGATGGGCTGTTTGGTCTTGGCCGGTACGGCTGCCGGACGCTTTGCTGGATTGGATTTTATTTTGCATGCCCTTATTCGACGCTGCTGGTCGTCGAAGGAGAAAACAAATGGATAAATTATCCGAAGATCAACGACAGATCGGAACCGCGAATTACTACGGCGCGGTCGATTCTTATTTCCAAAAAGGGCCCGACGTCGATCGACGCGATTTTCTGAAAGGGCTGGTTGGTGCTGGGGTCGCTAGCGCTGGTGGTTTGGGGGCTGCTTACTTTGGTTACAGCAAAATTAACGATCCTGTTCGGGTGGCAGTGATCGGGACCGGGGACGAGGGTTCCGTTTTGATCGGGGGTTGCAATCCTGATTATGTCACGGTGAAGGCCATCTGTGATATCCGTCCCTTCAGCCTCCATCGTGCCTTCTATGGTGATTGGTCGACCCCCTCGGCACTGCAACGTCGGCCCGGTTTGCTAAGCGTTTACGGGTTCAATACACGCGAGCAAGCGGAGAAGGAAATCAAGGTGTATGATGCGACCAATGGTGGAATCCAGGCCTGCTTGGAGGATCCGAATATTGAAGCGGTCATCATTGCCTTGCCCCTGTTCCTCCACGCTCCGGTTGCCGCTCAGGCGATGGCTCGGGGCCTGCACGTACTGACGGAAAAGCTCATGGCTCACAATGTCGCTCAGTGCAAAGCGATGGGGCAGATGTCTTACGAATTGAAGGACACCAACGGGAATCCGCTGCATTTGGCGACCGGACACCAACGGCACTACAACATCAAGTATGAAAACGCGGTGAATTTGATTCGTTGGGGACTGCTGGGGCAACTGCATCACATTCGTGCGCAGTGGCATCGCGGCAACGCCCCTGGGGGTGATAGTTGGAAGATGCCTCTGCCCGGTGGCGAGACCGACGTTAGCGGGAAGGTTTACGACAAGATCATTGGTGATTTACGAAATCGGCAGCGACAATTGGCCGAACTGACGGCACCCGGGGTGAAGTCGCAGGACTTCAAGAGAATAGAGCAATTGCGCCAGGAGATTGCTTATTTCGAAGCCTGGGATATGGATAAGTACATTGACCCGTCCAAGTTCGGATACGAGCAGTACAACATTGGCAATTATTTGGTCACGCCGATGGAAGAATTGCACCGCTGGCGGTTATTCAATCGAACCGGTGGCGGGCTAATGGCGGAACTGGGCAGTCACCAACTGGACGCGGTGAGCATCTTCCTCAGTTCGTTGCGTTCGGACGGCAAGAAGGTTCATCCGTTAAGCGTCCACGCGGTCGGAGGCCGGCACATTATGCCGCAGGATCGCGACGCCGATGATCACGTTTACTGCATGTTCGAATTCCCTGGACCGGAGTATCCGGAGTCGTTCAATGTGGGGTACAAAGACCGTGTTTTGGATTACCCCAGTGGTGGAGTTCCCGGGTACGAACAGGACCCCAACAAGAAGGTTGTCGTGACGTACTCCACGATCAATGGCAACGGCTTTGGTGGCTGGGGTGAGGTTGTGATGGGCACGAAAGGTACGCTGATCTTGGACAAGGAGATCGATGTTTTGTTGTACCGCGACAGCAATCCCTCGGCGCGTGTCGGTGTGGCCCAAGCTGCGGGTGGTAATTATGTCTTGGATACTAGCGCCAGCGGTGATTATGCTGCGCCGCTTTCGCAAAGCGTTGAATCAGGTCCAGTCAGCCGTGGGTATCGCGAGGAGATTGAGCACTGGGCGTACTGCATCCGAAATCCAGCCAAAGAGAACCGTCCCCGTTGTTATCCCGAAGTCGCGATGGCCGACGCCGTGATAGCGTTGGGAACCAATGTTGCACTGGAGAAAGCGGCACGTGGCGAGGGTGGGCATCTGCAGTTCCAGCCCGAATGGTTTGATTTGGAAAATCCCGCAACGCCTGACGGCAGTGACGTGGAAAAGGAACGCAAAGCGATGATGAACCCGGTCGCGTAATTCAGCGACTGGCGACCAAGACATTCATGGTTTCCTTGGTGGACCTGCAGTCGTATGGACAGGCACCGTTGTCGGAGACAAACAGCACCAGCCAACCGCTCTGCGGCTGGCTCTCACCCCCTGGTACCGTTTGAAACGTCAATGAGTAGTGTTGTCATGCCTAAAACGTTATCAACCTGAGACTTGGGAACCAGATCAAAGCCGGTATGGGCGCCAGAACGGAAAGAAAAAGATTTCGTGGTTTCCAACTGTACTACCGGCACGAAGCATCGACCGCGTCGATGTGTCGCGAAATCGATGAATTTCCGGCGTTCTTTACACCAAGCGGCGAACGGCCACTGATCATTGATGCGGGTGCCAACATCGGTGTGTCGATGCTTGAGTGGAAGTCGCGGTGGCCCCAGTGCGAAATCATGTGTTTTGAACCCGATCCCCATGCGTTCAAACTGCTGCAGCAGAACATCGATAAGAATGGATTGCCCGGTGTCACTTGCCATCGCGTTGCCCTTTCCGATCATGACGGCCCGGCACGCTTGCACGGTGCGATCGGCAACGGCCTAGACGCCCGTGGAAATTCACTTTCTCAAGGATGGGGCCAGCGGGACGGCACCGATTTTGTGGAGGTGGAGTGTCGCCGATTGTCGGCCTTCATTGGTGAACGCCAGGTTAGTTTTTTAAAGTTGGATGTGGAGGGAAGCGAGGAGCGGGTATTGAATGATATTCAAGCCCAGCTTTCGCAGATCGAAGCCATCTACGTGGAGGTTCACGAAACGAATCTGACCACGGGCGAGAATTCTTCGGCACGGATCATCGCACTGCTGACCCGAGCCGGGTTCGCCCTTGAACAAGAGGTGCGCCATGCCCCCCATGCGCTGCCCGCCAGCCTGGCATCGTGGGGGCTCCGCGTGGAGGCTCGTCAGACGCAACTGCTGTGCTGGCGAGAGTGAAGATTCTCGGCATGATTGACAACGGGATTGCGCATTTGCCAAAACATCGCACTACAATGGAGGCGTCGTTCATCGTTCGTGCCGCTCTATCCCGCACAACGTTCAAGCATCGTTTCGGAGTCTGATCTCGTGAATCGCTCGGCCGATCTTGCGGTAATCGCGTTTTTGTTTTGTCTCTCCGGATTGATTCCCAGCGGACTGGTCAAGGCCGCCGAAAAACCCAACGTGGTGATCGTGATCACAGACGATCAAGGGTACGGTGATCTTTCGTGTACGGGGAACCCGATTCTCAAGACGCCCGAGATTGACAAACTTTATGCCGAGTCGATTCGCTTGAAGGATTTTCATGTCGCACCAACCTGCTCTCCAACTCGGAGTGCATTTCTGACGGGACATTGGACCAATCGTACCGGCGTGTGGCACACGATCATGGGACGCTCGATGTTGCGAGCGAGTGAAATCACGATGGGCAGGGTCTTCCAGGATGCCGGCTACGCGACCGGTATGTTTGGTAAAT
>SLFV01000561.1 GCA_007124075.1 Roseimaritima sp. | reverse complement strand
TGAGAAACTGTGGTCCTTCCAGGCTCGCCAAAACCCCCAGCCCCCCGGCGTGCAATCCGCGGATTGGCCCCGCGACACGCTGGATCACTTCGTGCTGGCTTCAATCGAACGTCACGGTTTGACCCCCACGATCGATGCCGATCCCGCCACGCTGATTCGCCGACTGTATCACGACCTGATTGGCTTGCCGCCGACTTGCGCCCAAGTGGCTGACTTTGTCGCAGCGTTTTGCAACGCTCCGTC
Source organism: Roseimaritima sp. (assembly GCA_007124075.1). GTDB lineage: Bacteria > Planctomycetota > Planctomycetia > Pirellulales > Pirellulaceae > Roseimaritima. The sequence goes on along the minus strand of SLFV01000561.1, from coordinate 7,432 downwards.
AACGGAGGCCCAGCTAACCGTGGTTCAAGCGTGGGTCGATGCGCTGTTGTCCAGCGATCAATTTGGCGTTCGCTGGGGACGCCACTGGCTGGATGTCGCACGCTTTGGGGAATCCAACGGCAACGATGGCCTGGGGCGTAACGCGACCTTCCCACACGCTTGGCGGTATCGCGACTATGTGATCGAAGCGTTCAATCAAGACGTTCCTTATGATCGTTTTATCACCGAACAAGTTGCGGGCGACCTGCTGCCCTACGAAACCGCTGCCCAACGCAATCGCCAATTAATCGCCACCGGGTTTTTAGCGATCGGTTCCAAGCCCGCCTCGGCAATGAACTCCGACTTTGCCATGGACATTGTCGATGATCAGATCAACGCTGTCTGTACCGCCGTGATCGGGCTTAGCGTCGCCTGTGCCCGCTGCCATGATCATAAACACGATCCGATCCCGATGAGCGACTATTATGCGTTGGCGGGAATCTTTGCTAGCACCGAAACCCTGTACGGGGCGGCGGCAAACGAAAAATTGACCGCGCCTCCGACACCCCTGCACGAATTGGTTTCGCGGTTGCCCGACCAATCCGCACCGCACGATCGCAGTTCGCCCCCGACATTGCCTCCGTCGTACTCCGATGCAATCGATCGTCTTGGCCCGCTGATCAGCCATCGCCTGGACATCCAGCCCGACGAAACGGAAGACGGCCTGAAGGTCCAGCCAGCGGCGACGCACACCCCGGAGGAATTCGCTGCGGTGAAGGGGACGACCATCACTGGTTCGTTTCCCCAGCCTGGCGAGGCTTACAGCGTTTCTCTGTGGTTCAAAAATTCCGTCGGTTTGCTCGATCGCCCGATCACCGCCTACTTGTTCTCGCGGGCTCCGCTGGGGGATAAGACGCTGCCCGGTGACCACTTGGGGATCGGCGGCAGTCACGACAAATCCCGCAGCGGCAAACTGTTTTTGTTCAACGGCAATCAACGGAAGCAATCGGTACCCGGTTCCACGGTGATTCCACCCGATTCGTGGAACCATGTCGTCCTGGTTCGCGACGGAAAACAGATTCGTCTCCTGCTGAACGGGCGGCTTGAACTGGAAGGGACGTTGGCGGCGACTTTTGGCCGGTCCACTGATTTTTGCCTGGCCAACCGCAGTGATGATTTTGCTCCGCTGTCCGGTAATCTGGGGCATGTCGCGATTTTTGATCGTCCGCTAACCAACGACGAAGCGGTTGCTTTGCACGACGCCTCGGGGCAACCCAAAGGAATTCAGCCGGCTGGCATAACAGGTCTGGCGATGGGCGTGCGCGATAGAGTCAATGTCGCAAATACGAAAATTCATATCAACGGCGAAGGTCGCAAGTTGGGGGCGGAAGTCCGACGCGGCGGTCTGTCCGCGTATCAGCACCTCGCTGCAACGGTTTCCCCGCAAACTGCAACACGCTCCCAGGGCAATGCCCCGGTTCTCGAAGCGATGATGGTCGATCCCCAGCAAAGCGGCCGGCTGCAGTTCGCCCGCTGGCTGACCCAACCGGGGCACCCGCAGACGGCACGGGTGATGACCAATCGCGTCTGGCTGAACTTGTTTGGACAAGCCCTGGTAGCGACGCCGGACGACTTTGGGGTCTACGGGGCCCGCCCATCGCATCCCGAACTGCTGGACCATTTGGCGAATCGTTTTGTCCATAACGATTGGTCCATCAAAAAACTGATCCGCAGCATCGTGTTGTCACGCACCTACCAATTGCACAGCCACGCGGACCCCGAACGGTTCGCGTCCGATCCCGACAACCGATTGTTCGCACGCCACGTACGCCGCCGCCTGGATGCGGAAACCTTGCGCGACCGTTTGCTGCATGCCAGCGGCTCGCTGGATTACTCGCCCGGACAACAATCCGCGATCGCGGACCTGGATGTTTTGATCAACAAACCACCACATCATGCTGCCAGTTTGCATCGGCCCCACCGACATCGAAGCGTTTACCTGTGCCTGCTGCGGCATGCTCCGACCCACGAACTGGCCGCGTTTGATCTGCCCGATGGTGTGTCAGTGCAGGGACAACGCGAAACTACGATCCTGCCCACCCAGTCGCTGTTTCTGCTCAACAGTGACTTTGTCGTGGAACAATCGCACGTGCTGGCAACCCGCTTGCTCGGTGCCTCTGACCATGATGATCGGGTGCGAGTTCAGCTTGCCTTCCAATGCGCATTGGCCCGTGCCCCCCGCCCCGCAGAAACCGAATCGGCACTGGGCTACCTGGCAGGGATTGAACAAGCGTTATACCGACAGACCCCCGATTCCGACCAGCGACGCCTGCAAACGTGGGCCAGTTTCTGCCAAGCACTGTTTGCCACCAACGAATTTCGCTATATCGATTAGGAAAGTGGTTGGAAAAGGGGGCAGACCCTGTGGAAAGATACGAAAACATCCAAGCAACCGCGATTGATAGATAGTGTTTCTCGTTCAAAGGGCCATTCCCTTTTTTTAAACATGTTTTAAGGTTCCGACATGCCTCCCACCAACCGCCGCAGCCTGTTGCAAACCGCGTCCTGCGGCTTCGGCTATCTGGCCCTGCAGTCGTTATGCCAACAGGCGTTTGCCACGCCCGCGACGGATAGTGTGCCAATCAAGCCCTGTGCCAAACGAGTCATTTTCTTGTGCATGAGCGGAGGACCGGCTCAGATGGACACGTTTGACTACAAGCCACAGACCGGTAACGCCAAACATCCCGGTTCGGTTTTTCCGTTTAAGCAATATGGCCAGTCGGGGATGTGGATTTCAGACCTGATGCCCGAAATCGCCAAGCATGCCGATCGGCTGTGCATGATCAACGGCATGTACTGCGACACCGGCAACCATGCCCAGTCATTCCTGCAACTGCATACCGGCGAACGCTTGCGAAAGCGTCCCAGTTTCGGCTCGTGGGTCACCTATGGGTTGGGAACCGAGAACGAAAATCTGCCCGGATTCGTTAGTTTAAATTCCACCAAACCATCGGTTTACGACAGCGTGTTCCTGCCGACCCATTTCGCCGGGACACCACTGGGGATCAACGGCGAAGACATGTCCCAGGCGACGATTCGCGATATCCATGGTTCGCATCTGCCCCCCGACGCCAAACGCCAGCAACTGGATTGGATCCAGGCGATGAATCGCGACCATTTTCGCGATCGCGCCGCCGATTCCGCCCTGGAAGGGGTGATCGAGTCGATGGAGCTGGCGTTTCGTATGCAGTCGACCGCGCCGGAGATTCTGGATTTAAGCAACGAAACTCAGGAAACACTGCAGCGTTACCGCGTCGGAAAGAAATTGTCGGTCGGCACCTGCAAACCAACCGATTTTGGCCGCCAATGTTTATTGGCCCGCCGCTTTGCCGAAGCAGGCGTTCGCTTTATTGAACTGAATCACGGAGGCTGGGATCAACATACGCATCATCGCCGTGACCTGCAGGCCAATTGCGAAACCGTCGATGCTCCGATCGCGGCGCTGCTGCAGGACTTAGCAACCCGTGGTTTGCTGGATGACACGTTAGTGGTTTGGGGCGGCGAATTCGGACGTCCCGGCCTAACGCCTGAAGATGGCAAGGATGAAACCGGTCACAATGAAAAAGGCTTCACCTTTTGGCTTGCCGGTGGCGGGGTCAAAGGCGGTTACGTCCACGGTAAGACCACTGAAACTGGATCGCGCGCCGTGGAAGGCAAGGTCCACTTCCGCGACCTGCACGCCACCATCCTGCATTTGTTGGGCTTGGATCACCAAACCTTAAGCCTGCATCACGAAGGCCGCACCCACCGCCTGACCGGCCCGGAAGAAGCCAAGGTCGTTCACTCGTTGTTCGCCTAACCTCCCATCAATGCTCCATGTCCGCTAGGGACCAACCCTCGTTTTAGCTGTCCCAGACCACTAGCTATCGACCTTGTCCTGGCAGGGGGAAGGCAACCGCTTGCACGGGCAGGTAACCCGTTGCAAAGCCTGTCAGGGGAAGAGATGCGGCTTGGAAAAGTGATCCTAGTTGGTAGAGTCGGAAAAAACTGTAAATTCGTCTTTACCTGAACCCACGCAATCGGCGATGATTAGAAAACCGGCGAGGACTTGCCAACGAGTCATGACGGAGATGGGGGCCACGGCAACGGGGCACCGACGGATCAGTAGACGCACTAACTTAAATGCAAGGAGAGCAAAACGTGCGAATTAAAACTTTGGGTGCATTGGTTTGTGGTTGTTTGTCAGTGGCTGTTCTGGCACCCAGCACCGCCTCTGGACAGGCAACGGAATCGACCGCTAAAGCGCACAGTATCGCAGTGGTAGATGTCGCCAAGATTTTTAAGGAATCACCTTCAATCAAAAGTCAGGTTGAAGCGGTGGAAAACGAACTGAAGGCGTTTGATGCAACTCTGGGTCAGCGTCGCGAAGAACTGCAACAGGCAATGGAGCAGTTGCAGACGTTCAAGCCCGGTTCATCGGATTACACCACGCAGGAAGAACGTGTGGCGAACATGGAATCCCGTCTGCGTTTGGACATGGCCCGGAAACGGAAGGAACTGTCCGACGCGGAGGCCAAGATCTACTATGAGAACTACCAGGAGATCACCGCTGCAGTCAAGACGGTCGCCAACTACAACAAGATCAACATTGTGCTGCGTAACAACAGCGAGGAAATGGATCTAGAAAAAGGCGATTCGGTGCTTCGTGGTGTGATGAGAAACATCGTCTATCATGACCCTGCTTTGGACATGACTCCTCTGGTAATGCAAGTTTTGGCTCAGCGTTTGGCAAAACGTTAATTTCGCTTTGCTGCGCATCCACGGCGTGCTCTGCCCCGGTCTCAATCGGGGCCAATGATCTCTGACTTGGTCGGGATCGCTACTGCGGTCGGCGACGCGTCCAGAGGCACAGCGTTCAGGTGAATCTCGGTTAGCTGTTTCTCCGTGCGAGGCAATGTCCATGCGTCAACGCAACGAACACACGATCGCGAATTGCTGCCAGGTCGATGGTCGAGGCTACTGGAGTGGCCAGAAGGTTCGGGTACGAATGTATCCGGCATCGGTAGGCACGGGGCTGGTGATGGTCCGCACTGACCTAGTGGAAAAGCCGATGCTGCAGGTCGGTCTGGCAACCCGTCAGGAACATCAATTGCGGACTGTGCTAGCGTCTGGTCAAGCAAAGTTTGCGATGGTGGAACATCTACTAGCATCACTGTACGCATTGGAAATTGACAACTGCGTCATCGAAGTCAATGCAGAAGAATTGCCTGGATTGGACGGTTCGGCAGCGGCATACGTTGATGCCTTGCGTTCGGCAGGACTGGTGATTCAAGCGGCAGCTAGAAAACAGTTGATTGTCGATCGCACGGTGCGCGTAGGAACTGCGGCCAGTTGGTTGGAAGTCTCTCCGACTCACGGGCAGGCGAGTCAATTCGAATACGTACTGGACTACGGGCCCGACAGCCCGATCAGAGCGCAGACCTTCCGTTCAACCATCGGACCGCACGAATTTTCTACCCAGATTGCTCCGGCGCGAACGTTCGTCACTTCCGAACAGGTTCAACAGCTACGTGCTGCGGGAGTGGCAGAACATGTTTCACCACAGGACCTACTGGTTTTCGACCAGGCGGGTCCGGTTCAGAATCGTCTGCGTTTCGACGATGAATGTGCTCGACATAAACTCTTGGATTTGGTGGGCGACCTCAGCCTGATCAATTGCGAATTTATAGGCCGAATCGTGTCCCACCGTGGTGGCCACGCGCTGAACGCAGTGATGGCAAAAAAACTTTTACAGATTGCACAGCGAACGACGGATAAGCTATTTCGTAAAGCGGGTTAATCGGAAAGGACTTGCTCGGATGAGCATAAGAATTGCCTCGACAGCCGTTGTCGATCCCAAAGCGCAGATTGATCGAGATGTCGAAATCGGTGATTTCTGCGTTATTGGCCCGCATGTAACACTGGGAAAGGGTTGCGTGCTTGCCAATCACGTGACTATCACCGGCCATACACGAATCGGTCAGCGGAATCGTTTTTTTCCCGGAGCCGTCATTGGGGAAGCGCCCCAGGATTTGACTTACCGTGGTGAACCCACACGTGTGGAGATCGGTGACGAGAACATTTTTCGCGAGTCAGTGACGGTCAACCGCGCCACGATGAAGGAAGATGGGCTGACCCGGATCGGCAGCAACTGCTATTTCATGACCGGGGTCCATATCGCCCATGATTGCTGTGTGGGTGACCGGGTAATCATGGCGAACAATACAATGCTGGGAGGTCACTCGCACATCCAGAACGACGTCAATGTCAGCGGCGCCGTCGGAATTGCTCAGTTTGCGACCGTCGGCAGTTTTGCATTCATTGGCGCGATGTCGCGGGTCTTGCATGACGTTCCGCCCTACATGGTTTGCGAGGGCAGTCCCGCACGTCCGCGCTGCGTGAACGTTGTGGCGTTGAAACGTAACCATTTCGCTGCGGAGGACGTCACCGTCCTGCAGAATGCTTTCAAGCTGATGTATCGTTCCAAAGTTGGCGCAGGGGAAGCGGAAGCTCTGTTGCTGGGGACCGGTCCCATTCGGCCTGTACTGCGGCAATTTTTTGATTTTCTGGAACACTCGCGCGGCGGCCGCCATGGTCGTGGCCGCGATCGGAGGAAAGCAGCGTGATGCAGCAACAGGTTGTCGTTGTCGGTGCCGGACATTTAGGACGCATTCACGCGCGGCTGTTGTCGCAGGTCGAGGGGGCTCGTTTGGCGGCGATTGTCGATCCAAACCCTAATACGCTGCGGGCGGCGGCGGAACAGTTTAGTGTTCCAGCTTTTGAATCGCTGGAGCGCTGCAAGCTGGGATTTGACGCTGCGATTATCGCATCGCCAACTCCCTGTCATTACAGGACGGCCATGGAATTGCTGGCCAAGCGGAAGCATTTGTTGGTTGAAAAACCGCTGGCTGTGACCGGAGCTCACGCGCAGGAAATGGTCGTTGCTGCCCGCCAAGCTGGGGTTGTATTACAGGTGGGACACGTGGAACGTTTTAACCCAGCTTGGATTGCTGCGGCGGATCTGACCGCAAAACCGAAATACATCGAAGCCGTCCGAGCGAGTCGATTTCCAGGTCGGTGTTTGGATGTCGGCGTGGTGATGGATTTGATGATTCATGATCTAGATCTGGTCCTCTCTTTGACATCGGCTCCGCTGCGCGAGGTGCAGGCAAGCGGTCTGGCGGTGATTACCGATGATGAGGACCTTGCCGAAGCCCGATTGGTGTTCGAGTGCGGTTTGGTCGCTAGCTTGAAGGCTTCCAGAATCAGCCCCGCAGCCAGCCGCCAAATGCAGGTTTACAGCGAACATGGTTATGCAGCTATCGATTTCAATGGACCGGCGGTCACGATGATTCGACCGCGGGCGGAACTGTTGGAACGCTCCTTTTATTTAGAGGAAGCAACCGCCAATCCG
>SLFV01000365.1 GCA_007124075.1 Roseimaritima sp. | reverse complement strand
GCCGTCTCCCAGGTCTCCGCGTCCGACAAATTCCTCCATCACTCGCGCGACGGCTTCGTTCCCCGCAGGCTGCGAAACCGCTCGTTCCGGTTCCTGGCTGTCAACCACACCGATCAATCCTGGACCCGGGACGATAGCCAGTCCGACCGCCCCAGCGACTGCGGACCTCCACAGGCTCGCGAAATAGCCAGGCCGGAAAGCTGCCTGCTGGAAAAGAAACCTGGCCTTCTGCCACCGCTCTACAGAAGTCGCCATTTGCTCCGCCAAAGCAGTGCTGGCGGACGCCACCTTCGAGGAGCGAAGGGAGACGATGCTTGATTCACAACTCCTGCCAGACGCATCCCAAAGGCCAGCCCCCTTTTTCAACCGACGGAAAAAGTTGGCTGGCGAGGCGGGAAGACGATTTTTCCGTCGGGACAGCAAACAAGTCCCGAATGCAAAGGAAAATGGGATGAAGCTCCACATAAGGTCAACAACCTGCAATTGTAGAAAGGTGAGCAAAATTTGGTTGGTCGAAACGGGCGCCACCCTACGAGCTGGCCGCTCCCCGCCCGGCGTCAGTCGCAGGGGAATGGCAGGTGAATCCTTCTCTGCAGCACGCCTCGAGAGCTTGTTGAAAAAGGATCTGACCCTCTTCAGCTCTCGCTTTTTCCAGTGTTCCGGCAAGGCCTCCCATGGAGCAGACCCGTATCCGACAAGCTGCTAATCCGATATCGGTTGGTCGGTCGCGTCGTGCGGCTGGACCACCTGCAAACGATCGCCCAACGAGGCCGCCAAATCCGAGAGGTCATATTGCCGCAAGGCTCCGTGAACTAAGCCAGGAACTTGATTTTCGCTCAACGCCGTGGCGGTCACGGTGGACCAGTTATCCAGCCCGCGCCGTGTTTCCAGGCGATCAATCAGCTCCGGATGCAATGCGGCTGCATGCAATCCTGGGATCGTCAACTCGCCACTGGCTACCAGTGCGACCGAGTCCACCGCCATGGTTTGTGTCAACCAGCGACAGACGGCCAAGCAGTCCTCGGCGCGTAAAGCAACCAGCGACTTGCCCAGCAGATAGGCGATCGTGGAATTTCCCCCGTTGGCACCGAACCGGGCACTATACCAACGACGGCCAACCGGAACGGTCTCACCCACACCACGCGCATCAATCGCCAACACGGTCTGCCCCGCAGCGACGCGGCGCTGAATCTCACCGGTGGTTCCCACCGCGGATTGTTTCCCTTCGGCCAACATCAAACAAGTGACCTTGCTGGCCCCGGCTTGCTCCGCTGCATTGGCTTGCTGGCCCTCAACCAGCAGCGCGGGCAACCAGATGGATTCATCGGTCCGGATGATTAATGGCACATACTGCAGACCATCCACTTCGACTGCGGCTAGCTTTTCCACTTCTGGTTCTGGCAATGCGTCAAGCGTCCGAATTCCCGTCACCGCTCGAACGTTGTTTTGCAAGGCAGCGGTCGCTGCTTCGGCCTTCAGCTTGCTGGCCGCCTGAGCCCGAACGGTCGCCAACCGTTCTGCCTCCTGACGAACATGGTCGAATGCCGAAACCGCATTGGGCAAACGCATCACGCTTCCGTCGGGTGTGACATTCATCTCCGCTGCGGTCAGCGGTTTCACCTCTGGATCATAGACGGACTCCACGCGACCTGCCAAATGCTGCACCATGAATTGTACGCTTGCCACCCGCTGTGGTGGGTGCCATCCATGTTTGTCGTCCACTTCCACCAATTCAACGTTCCGGCCCAGACCGTACCGATGGAATAACCGCTTGGCGGCTCTGTATGAACTCCAGGCCCCGTGGATGTCAAAGTAATCATGGGTGCCGCTACAAATCAGTGTGGGCTTGGGGGCCCGCATCATCAAGTAATCGGCATGGTCCATCCCCAACGCGATCTGTCCAAAAATGTTTTGCTCGGCGTCCTGCGGGCCAATCGATTCCAGTAGTTTGCGAAAACTGGTGATATAACAACTAGGTGCGGCAGCTTCGACACGCTCGTCAAGAGCCATCACGTAGCTGGTTTGTGTCCCCCCACCGCTGTTGCCCATGCAACCGATCCGATCCGCAAGGATATCGTTCCGGGATTGCAGGTAATCGATCGCGGACATGGCATCGCCGATCATCCAACGAGCGGTATTCCAGCCAACCAGGATCGCACCGGTTCCCAACAAGGTATGTTCGGTGGTTGACCCCAGCTTTCGCGGATTTCCTTTATCATCGAGAACCTGCAACCGTTCTCCCTGCCCGATCGGGTCGACGATCATTGCCGCCAGGCCATTGAGGGCCGCCAATGCCGTGCCACGTTGGTAACCATCCTGTAACTTGCCCTCGGCGGAATGGCCGCACAGAACGATCACGGCAGGCCATGGCGGCGGATATTTTTCCGCGTCAGGAAGAAACAACGCGGAAGTGACGAAAAAGTTGGGCTGACTTTCCAACAATACTTTCTCCACGCGATAGCCATCTCGCTGGATCTGACCAGTGATTTTGGCGTTCAGCGCCGTCGGACGCGGCAGTCCACCGATGCGTTGGGTAAATTCTCGCTTCAGCATGGCCTGATGCTGGCCAATCTGATCCAAATCGGTACGCGCTTCGTATTCCTGTTGCCAACGATCAAAGTGGGTAGTCGCCTGTTCCTGCAGCGCTTCAAGCACCATCGTCGAAGGCTTTGCCCCGTTGGGCAACGGTTCTGGCAATACGCGGATCTCCGGCGGGGACTGGGCGTCCGCAGCTTTAGCGAATGGGACCAGCAGGTTCCCGCTGAACAAAGAGGGGAGGATGAGCAGTGTCGTAAAAGGATTCAATCGCATCGGAGTACCTTGGGAGGGAACGGGCAAACGACAATCACGTTGGCGGTGAACGCGGTTGCAAAAAAGCGCTGGCCGCTTCATTGGATCCCATTCTAACAAGCCGTGCAAATGGAATGCGGATTGCGCGGTCCCATAAACGATTACGAGCGAAAATAATCGATGCAAGTATGCGAAAAGCGTTTCGGGAACATTGCTTTTCCCATACATTACATAGATACGGATGAATGAGTTCGGTCGATCCGGCGCAGCAGCAACCGTCGTGGGGAAACGAGGTCGGCTCGGGAAGTTTTCTGCCAACGGCTCGCCAACAACCAATTGAAGCTCCAGACTGCGGTTGCCATGAATCCCATTGAGTCGCAAATCTTACAGGCGAAACGTCGGTTGCAAATGCAGACCTTCGGTCGCGCCGTTTCCTGGACATTGTCGATCGGGTTATCCCTGGCTTGCATTGCTTGGGCCGTGCCAAAGATTCACCCGCTCCGCGTCGACCTGAGACTCTGGAACCAAATCTGGCTGGTCGGTGTCGTCATTTTGGGACTCATTACGGCGATCGCTTGGACTTGGTGGAAAACCCCCAGCACCCGGGAGGCGGCTCGCCAGGTCGATCAGCGATTCCAGTTGCGTGAACGCCTCAGCAGTGCCGTGCAGCTAAGTTCGCTTGATCGAGAAACTTTGGTGGGGCAAGCATTATTGGACGATGCCCAGCGGGCAGCGTCCAAAGTCGACATTCCAACTCGCTTTGAATTGCAACCAACAAGGACCGGACTGTTACCGCTGATCCCAATCAGCATGTTGGCCGTGCTGTTTCTGGTCCCCAACGCCCAGCCCGACCAGCAGCAATCGCAAGATCGCCCGGCGGCCGCGCGTGCGGAAGCGGAGCAAGTCCTGCGGACCGCTACGGCGCTTAAAAAGCGATTACTGTCCGCTCGCGATTTGGCTCAAGAAAAGGGGCTGGCGGACGCGGAGGAATTGTTCAACCAACTAGACCGCAAACTGGACAAGCTTGTCAAACGGGACGATGTCGATCGTAAACAAGCAATGATCGCGTTAAACGATATCAAGCAAACCCTGGATAAGCGCAGAGAGCAATTGGGTACGCCCGAGCAGATGCGGAAATCCCTTGCGAATTTAGATAAGCTCGAGAGAGGACCTGCGGATCGTGTCGCGCAAGCGTTGCAGGAAGGCGATTTCGCAGAGGCTAAGGAACAAATCAAGGACTTGACGCAGAAACTTCGTGACGAACAGCTTAGCCAACAGGAACGACAGCAGTTGCAACAGCAGGTGCAGCAGTTGCAGCAAAAATTACAAGAGGCAAAGGAACAGTACGACCAGGCAAAACAGGAGCTGCAACGGCAGATAGAACATGCCAAACAGGAAGGCCGCTTGGCTGACGCGGACCGAATGCAACAAAAGTTGAATGACCTGGAGCGAAAGCAAGATCAGATGGATCCATTGCAAACAATGGCGGAACGTTTGCAGCAGGCCAGTGAAGCGATGCAGCAGGGCAACGACCTGGAAGCAGCAGACTCGCTGGATAAGCTGTCTGAAGAACTTGGGCAGATGCAGCAGGATCTGGATGAACTGGAGGACCTGGAGTCGGCGCTTGAGCAATTGGATCAGGCGAAAGACCAGATGCGTCAGGGCGACTGCGAAGGGGGCGACTGCCCCGGTTGTGCAGAATGTCAGGGTGATGGCAACGGGCCTGGTCAGGGGCCAGGGATAGGACGTGGGATCGGGCCCGGCACCGGGGCTGAATCGGAAATTGAATCTAACACCTATCAGTCACGGGTTGGTGCGAAACCGCAGGGAGGCCGTGCCGTTGTGACCGGTGTCGCCACTGGAGAGAATCGCAAAGGTGTAACGCGCGAGGAACTGCAAGAGGTTGTTCGCGGAGCGTTGTCCGCGGCCAGCGACCCCGTCGAAACCCAAGTACTGCCGCGCACGGAACGCGAACATGTACAGCAGTATTTGGACGCCCTTCGCGAGGGGAAATAAGGCCGATGGCTGACGATGGAAAACAACAACCCGGTGCTTCTGGCCACCATGACCAGCCCCCCGACGATATTCGGCAGAAGCGACGTGAAGCCCGACGGCGCGAACGCGAAACGTTCGTGATGATCGCCGGAGTGATTGCGATCTACACCGCCTATAAATTATTGTTCCCGTAAGGCTTGCCAGTACGAACCTACCTTTTCCCGTCAGTGCGTGGCTGCGACCACCGGAAAGGAATCGCGGAGGTTTGGTAGATTCATGGCTTCCGCTGGCAATGCTTCCATCGTTCCAACCGACCCCCACTCGATCACCCTCTGACGCAATGGCAATCCTATGACCCGCTCACGAAATCCCTGGCCCGCCCGATTCCTCGTCCTATCCGCGTTGCTGGGGGTGGCAGACGGTATCAGCGACCGAACTGCGAGCGCCAGCGAACGTCCCAATGTGGTCATCTTTCTGGTCGATGACATGGGCCTGATGGATACTTCCGTTCCATTCCTTACCGACGCGGATGGCAATCCCCAGCGATTTCCCCTGAATGACTTTTATCGCACGCCGAATATGGAACGCTTGGCCAGCCAGGGAATTCGGTTCAACCAGTTCTACGCGATGAGTGTGTGTTCACCGACGCGCGTGTCAATCATGACCGGTCAAAACGCGGCTCGACACCGGGTAACCAATTGGATTAACCCGCAAAGAAACAATGCGGGGCCGCAGGGCCCGCCGGCTTGGAATTGGCAGGGTTTGACGGTGGATGACGTGACGCTGCCGGCAGTACTCCGCCAACATGGATATCGCACGATGCATATCGGCAAAGGACATTTTGGAGCGTTGGGTTTTTCGGGTGCCGATCCGCAGAACCTGGGGTTCGATGTCAATGTCGCCGGCGGTTCTTTTGGCGCACCGGGCAGCTACTATGGCAGCAAACGGTTCGGCTTGGGCACCAAACGCCAGCAACATGCCGTGCCCCATCTTCAGGATTACCACGACACAGATACTTTCTTGACCGAAGCGTTAACGTTGGAAGCCAAGAAATTGGTAACCCAAGCCGCGGAAAGCCAGCAGCCCTTCTTTTTGTATCTCTCTCACTACGCGGTTCATGCCCCTTTTGAATCGGACCCGCGTTTTGCGGCGTATTATCGTGGTTCCGATAAATCGGCTCCGGCGCAGGCGTTCGCAACGTTAATCGAAGGAATGGATAAATCGCTGGGCGACCTCCTAGACCATCTGCATCGCGTAGGGATCGCGGAACAGACCATGATTCTGTTTCTTTCCGATAACGGCAGCGATGCTCCGTTGGGACAGCAACATGAGGTGGCCAGTTCAGAACCGCTGCGAGGCAAAAAGGGATCGCACTATGAAGGAGGCGTTCGTGTTCCAATGATCGCGGCGTGGGCCAAGCCCGATCCGAGCAACCGGATGCAAGCCGATTGGCCGATTCCGCATGACGTCGTGCAACCGCAACTTGCCACGGTGATGGATTTGTTTCCCACCATGATGGAGCTAACCGGTTGCACGCCGCCCGCGGACCACGTCCTGGATGGTAGCTCGTTACGAAACCTGTTTCGGGGACAGTCCGATGCATCGCGAGCCGAGCAATTCTTGCTTCACTATCCACATGCCCCACATCGGAGCAACTACTTTACAACGTGGCGGGATGGTCACTGGAAGGTGATCTACCACGCGCTGCCAAACGTTCCTACGCACGATGGTTCGCTGCAGCATACGGGACACTACCAGTTATTCCACTTAGCGAATGACCCGTACGAAGCAAACGATTTGGCGTCGGCGGAACCCGAACGGTTGCGCGTCATGATGGAAGGCCTACTTGCCGCCCTGGAACAGTACGATTCTCTACATCCGATCAGTGATTCCGGCCAGTTACTGCTGCCGTTGCTGCCCTGATCTGACGGAAGCTGACGGAGTCGTGAGGGCCTACCGTTTGCTGACGCATTTTCGGTAATTCGCAGCACGCAATAAGGCCAACCCACATCCGCTCAGAAGGCGGCGGGGGAGGGAGCGGATTAGCTGGGCATCGCCAATTGCTGCCAGATCGCACGGTTTTCTCGCATCGCTTGCAGGATATCGTCAGGCATTCCGCCCTCTTCCAGCAACGTCCAACCCGTGAACCCCGGGGCCTTGCAATTGCGGAGCCGAGCAAACAACTCCTCCCAGGGATAATTGTCTTTTCGCAAATCATGAATGTGGACGGTCCCCATACGATCTTCTACAAGGTCGTAGTTGTGGGCGAAGCCTGCTCCCGCCAAATCCTGCGGATTGCAGTTCCAGCAAATGACGTTGTTAGGGTGATCGGCCACGTCCATGATCGTCTTGACATGCGGTAACTCGGACGTTCCCCGCCCATGGACCTCCAGTCGGATCTGCACGCCATAGCCTTCTCCGTACTTGGCGACCTCATTCAACGATTTCCCAATTTGCTCCAAAGTCTGCTGAACGGGCACTTCTTTGGGTAAAGCATTCGGACGGACTTTGACGCCGCTGGCGCCGGTATCATGCGCCAGGCGAATAAACGCTTTCGTTTCCTCAATATTTTTCCTCACTACTTTGGGGTCGACTGCGTGGTATTCACAAGCACTACCTAAACCCATTAGAACAACCGGACTGTCGGCGAACTGCTGGCGCACCCGTTTCCGCTGCTGTTTATCCAGGTCGACTTCCACGCCATGACGGTGCGTGCTGCGGAGTTCAACTCCCGTGTAACCCGTTGCGGCACAGTTCGTGATTAGTGTGGGAACGTCCCAATCCTTGCCCCAGTTATAGGTAACCAAGCCCAACTGCAACGCTGGCCCCTCGGGCTCAGTCCCCACG
The DNA here is from genome assembly GCA_007124075.1 of Roseimaritima sp. Taxonomy (GTDB): domain Bacteria; phylum Planctomycetota; class Planctomycetia; order Pirellulales; family Pirellulaceae; genus Roseimaritima. The sequence goes on along the minus strand of SLFV01000365.1, from coordinate 49 downwards.
ACGGAAGGGCAAGCGGCCAGCGAAACTGCGGCAGCACTAAGTGTCGTGG